>CAZHFX010000006.1:0-36618 GCA_964531745.1 uncultured Gammaproteobacteria bacterium | reverse complement strand
AACTACTTATATACCAACTCGTTGAGAATCGGCCTTATTTATGCTATAATCTTACCACAAATGTGAAATCAAAAGCAAGGTATGAATACACATTATCGGCCCAGCAGAGATCCGATGTTTTTACTACGCCAGGAAATGAAACTGCGCGGATTTAGTGAAAAAACTGTTGAAAGTTATGTTCATTATGTTGACGAATGTTTACGTTTTGTCGGCACTGACCCAAGAAGCGCCGCCCAAGCCGATGTGAGGGCGTATCTGGGTTATTTAGCTGACAATAATTATTCTGCTTCTACCATTAATACCGCTTATAGCGCCCTACTATTTTATTTTGGAAAAATTTTACAACGGCGTTTTTTCTTCAATTTACCAAGATCGCGCAAAGAAAAACATTTGCCTGTTGTATTATCTAAAGAGGAAGTAAAAAAAATGATAGAAGTTCTTACTAATCCCAAACACCGTTGCGTCGTATCAATGTTGTATGCAACCGGTGTGCGGGTGAGTGAACTGACACATATAAAAATGCGGGATATTGATTTGGATAGAATGATGTTGCGAGTGTTTCAGGGGAAAGGGAAAAAAGATCGGATGACGATTTTGCCGTTGAGTTTGAAAGATGTTTTGAAAAATCAGCAGAGATTAAAAAGGCCGGACGATTATTTGTTTACAAATGGGCGAGGAAGCAAGTTGACGGAGGCGACTATTCAGAAAATTGTGGCGCAGGCGGCGCAAAAGGCAGGGGTGAGCAAAACAGTATCGCCGCATACTTTGAGGCATAGCTTCGCCACCCACCTGCTTGAAAATGGGACGGATATAAGGTATATTCAAGAACTGTTGGGGCATGCGAAGTTACAGACGACTCAGATTTATACGCATGTGGCTAACACCGTTTTAAGGGGTATTAAGAGCCCGCTAGACTAGTATGCAAGGGATAGCAGAACAAATTAAAAAATTGCCCGATAATCACGGTGTCTATTTGTTTTACAGTAAAACCGGCGAATTGATCTATGCGGGCAAGGCTACTTCGCTCAAAGACAGAGTGCAGAGCTACTTCCGCGGAGAGCATTCAGCTCGTCCTATTGAGGAGATGATTCACGAGGTCGCGAATATTGATTGGGAAGAAACCGATTCTGTACTGGAGGCGGTTATTTTGGAGTCTATTTTCATCAAAAAATATCAGCCCAAATACAACGTGCTCGGCAAAGACAGCAAGAGCTGGAACTGTATTGTTATTGGCCAAGACCAATATCCGAAAGTTTCGACCATGCGTCAGCACGACATTGATGTGTTGCGAGCCAACGACCCGCAAGGTTTTAAAAAATTGGGCAAGCTTTTTGGCCCATACCCGGGTCTCAACACCAAAGCGGTGCTGAAAATTTTGCGTCGACTTTTTCGCTTTTCTACCTGCGAACCAAACGCCAAACGACCGTGCCTCTACTATGAAATAGGGCAGTGCCTGGGGGTGTGCACGGGTGAAATTACTCCAGCCGGCTATCGTCACCGCGTCATCGTGCCGCTCCGTTGGTTTTTGTCTGGCAAAAAGCGCCAGGTGATAAAAACCTTTGAACAGCAAATGAAATTGGCTTCCAAAGAACAGCGCTTTGAAGATGCCGCTGCGCTCCGCAATCAGCTCCGTGCTCTGGAGCGCATTCATGATGTGACGCTTTTAAATAGAGATTTTTTTGCTGATGAAATAAAAAATATTCTGGAATTAACGCCGGGCAAAGAGCTACGTATTGAGGGCTATGATATTTCCAACCTCGGTGCCACTGACAAGGTGGGGAGTATGGTGGTGTTTAATAATGAGGGGGCGATGAAATCGGAGTATCGCAAGTTTAATGTTAAGACCGTGGCCGGCCAAAGCGACGTTGATTGCCTGGCGGAAGTTTTGGAGCGCCGCCTTAAGCGCGCCGAGTGGCCGCGTCCCGATGTTATTCTCGTTGACGGCGGCCGCCCGCAAGTGAACCGGGTAAAAAAAGTGCTCAACGATTTTTCAGCAGCCATTTCGTTTGTCGGTATTGCCAAGGGGCCAGAACGCAAAAGAAATGATATAATACTGGGGAGTAAAGATGAAAAGTTTGTGCGTTGGGCGGCCGCGCATCAGCCTCTCCTTATCCGCGTGCGCGACGAGGCCCATCGGTTCGCCATTATGTTTAACAGGAGTAAAAGAAAAATATGAAAAAAATATTAAACACTTCTTGGGGTGGGGTCGCCGATTGGTATAGTGAATTGCTCGCTGGGAACGACACCTACCAAGCCAAAGTAATTTTGCCCAACCTCTTGCGGCTCATGCGCATAAAAAAAGGCGAGACAGTGCTTGATCTGGGTTGCGGTATCGGGTTTTTTAGTCGCGCGTTCGCACACGAGGGAGCTAAAGTGGTCGGTGTAGACATTGGCGAAGCACTCATCGCCGCGGCGAAACGCGAAGGCAAAAAAAATATTGAGTACCACGTTGCTTCCGCTGACCAGATTCCGTTCATTCCCGCTGTGTCCACCGACCAAGCTCTCATTGTTTTGGCTTTACAAAATATAGCCAATGCCGCGGGCGCTATCGCCGAGTGTGCTCGAGTGCTCAAACCAGGCGGGCGCCTTAATGTGGTTTTGAACCATCCCGCTTTCCGCGCGCCCCAAGCCTCCAGTTGGGGTTGGGATGAAAAAGAGAAAATACAATATCGGCGAGTGGACAGCTATCTTTCGGAAAGGAAAACCAAAATTCAGATGCACCCTGGCGACGACCCAAAAGATGTCACATGGTCATTCCACCGGCCGTTGCAGTTTTACTTTAAGTTGTTTAATAAGAATGGCCTGGCGGTTAGCCGGCTGGAAGAGTGGAGCTCGCACACTAAAACGCCTCATGGGCCGCGGGCGGAGGCCGAAAATCGCGCCCGGGCTGAATTCCCGCTGTTTTTGTATCTAGAAATCGTGAAAGTTGCTTGATACATGGTTTACTTCACCGTGGTCAGCTGGTATAGTACTTAAGTTAGCAAGGAAATAGGCCTAAAGTGTCTGCCCGCCTTGGGCGGGTTGACAAAAAAAGCTTTTTGCTATAAGATACGCCCACTTCCCACCTATGCCAAACAGCCAGAACCCATCGGAGCTATGGCGTGAAGCCTTAAAACTCGTCAATCGCTGTCCCATCTGCAACCACCCCTACCAGAGCGAGCAGGCAAAAGTTTTTGCCAAGGCCTCCTCCGCTAGTCTAGTGCATCTCGCATGTTCCAAGTGTCAGAGTTGCTTTGTGGCGATGATTGTCGTGATGGGGCAAGGGATAAGTTCCGTCGGCATCGTGACGGATTTGAATTTTATGGATGCATCCCGGCTGTACCGCGCCGATCCGCTCACCACCGATGAAATTATTGACGGGTTTCAAGCGATAGAAGACAAACATTTTATTCAGTCCTTACTTTTAATGGGAACATTTGTATGAACTTTACGCTGTCAGCAACCACTCGCGCTGAACGCGGGTTGAAAGCCCGCGTTTTCGGCAAAGTGCCAGCGGTGGTCTATGGCGCCGGGGGAACATCTGATTCACTAATGCTGGAGTCGGCCGATTTTTTAAAACTCTACAAACAAGCCGGAGCGTCCAGTTTGATTGACTTGTCAGTCAATGGCGCCATAGCTGGCAAAGTGTTGGTACAGGCGGTACAGCACGATCCGGTGAGCGATCGCATTATCCATGTTGATTTTCGCCGCATTGATATGAGCAAGAAAATGACCGCTCCGGTCACGCTCCGTTTTGTCGGCGAGGCATCAATTGTCAAATCATCCGGCGGCACGCTCGTTACCAGTTTGGCCGCTGTTGAGGTGGAATGTTTGCCAAAAGATTTAGTGTCGCATATTGACGTTGATTTGTCGCCGCTTGTCAGTTATGAAGCAGTCATTAAGGTGCGCGATTTGAAATTGCCTGCCGGTATTGTTATCGTCAGCCCGCACGCGGAGGATCTGGTCGCGAAAGCCGCTCCGGCCTTGACAGAAGAAGAGATCAAAGCCATGGAAGAAGCCGGCGCTACCGCCGCCGATTTGGCGAAAATTGAAGTGGCTGGCAAGAAGAAAGAAGACGAAGAAACCGCCGCCGCGGCCGAGGGCGCTGAAGGTAAAGCCGCTGCCCCTGCCGTCAAGGCCGAAGATGAGAAGTCCGCCAAAGGCGGATCCGCCTCGGGCGGAAAAAAATAATTGTTTTTCAAGACAGACTGCGTGGTATACTACTGCCAGTCTGTTTTTTTGTAGCGAATGATACGAATGGCCTTGAGGCCCACGAATAATGCGAATGTATTTGAAAAATTCGTGGCGCGGAAGCGCATTCGTATTATCCTAAATATATGTCCAAAAAATATTCTAAAAAATTCTTTCTCTATAGTACAGCGGCCGTCATTGTATTATTTGTTTTCGGTTTGATTTGGTTTTTGTCTTTCCGCTCAAAGAGCGCGCCGGTAATTCCGGCTGTTTCTCCGGTAGCCGTGCAATTCCACAGCCAACTTGATGGAAGCGCGGTTACGACCGCGGAACAAACAATGCCGCGGGTAGTGGGCGTGATGATAGACAATCACCCTGATGCCCGTCCGCCGGCCGGTATCACGCTCGCTCGCGTGGTGTACGAAGCGCCGGTGGAAGGCGGTTTCACGCGGTACTTCGCGTTGTTTAGCTCCGGCCAGACAGTTGATAAGGCAGGGCCGGTGCGGAGCGCCCGGCTGTATTTTTTGGATTGGCTGGCCGAGTATGGCACGCCGGTGTATATGCACTCGGGCGGGTCGTCCGACGCGCTCGCGGAAATAAAACGCCGCGGTATTTTTTCTGTCAACGAATTTTATTGGGGGGAATATTATTGGCGGAGCGACGAAGCCGACCCGCCGCACAACCTTTTTACTAAATCAAATTTGTGGCAGGCGCTTTTGGAAAAGTTTGGCGACCGCTATGCCACCACCACTTGGTCGGGCTGGGTTTTCGGCGACGCTCCGTCTGCCGCCAGCAGTACCGTCAAAGCAGTGGCTGTGAAATATACCGCCGACTACACGGTCGGTTGGCGCTATGAGTTGGATAGTAAAAAATATCGCCGGTTTATCAACGGACAATTATCTTCCGACCGGGCAGGCCGGCCAGTTTTGGCGGACAACATTATTATTTTGGAAATGCCGGTGCGGGTGCTGGATGAAGAAGGCCGCAAGGCCATCGCGACTATAGGCGCTGGCTTGGCCCGGGTAGTGCGCCAGGGCACGCTGGTGCGTGGTACATGGAAAAAAAGTGCGGTGGAAAGCCGCACCAGAGTTTACGATGCGAGTGGCCAAGAAATAACTTTGGTGCCCGGCATCACATGGGTTGAAGTTATACCTCCGCTTACTACTGTTGAGATAACACAATAGCGCTGACGCGCCGGTCGTATTGTGTGAAGTGATTTATGACAATGAAATAACGACGAGACGATCTAGGCCAGCTAGATCTTTTTTTATTTCCAAAATCGCAGCTGGAAAAAAGTTTTTTATTAAAGCCGTCATTTTTTCATTTTGGCTCGGGTCAATTTCACACAAAATAGTTAGGGGCTTTTGGCCGGGCAGCGTTTGTATCTGCGCGAATAATTTTTGGTAGAGCGCCAACCCGCCATCCTCGGCGACGAGCGCAGTTGCGGGTTCGCGCCAAATGCTTGGCTCGCTCGCTACCTGTTCGCGAGTGAGGTAGGGGAGGTTGGCGGTTATAATTAGCTGGTAGTTGGTAGGTAGTAGCTTGTAGGTTTTGATAAACGGTTCAAGAAGATTGCCTTGTAAAAATTGTATATTCACGCCGTGCCGCGCCGCATTTTTTCTGGCAACCTTAAGAGTCGCCGCGGAAATATCAATCGCGAACGCGGCCGTCGGCTGTGTCGGGCTAGTTTTGAGAATAGAAATTGGGATACACCCGGAGCCGGTGCCAACATCTATCAAGAGAGTAGGGCGTAGTGAGTAGGGCGTAGTAGCGAGTGTTTCGATAACTTCTTCAACCATTAATTCAGTTTCCGGCCGGGGGACTAATACGTGCCGATTCACCAAAAAATTTAAACCAAAAAATTCTTTGTGGCCGACAATGGCCGCTACCGAATAGCCCCGCTGGTAGCGATGTATGAACCACCGCCAGCGTAGGTATTCTGGCAGACGCAAACGATACTCCGGGTGCGCGTAGAGAAACGCGGTATTTTTTTTGACACTCTCGGCGAGCAAGATGTTAATGTCTCTCTGGTCGCCTGAAGGGGCAAAGTGGCACTGTATTTCCTTAAGGGTGAACATAATACAACAATTTACAGTCGTCACAGACTAGGCGGGGAGACATGCTCGCAGTCAGCTTCCAGTTATTTTTTTCTAAAAATTCGTGCAGATATATTTGTCCGAGATTTGTATGTTGGAGTAAAAATATTTCGTCATACCTGGCAATATTTTTTTCTTGGTACCACGTCGCCATCTCTAGGTCTGAACGGTTCGGTAATATGTAGTTTTTGGTGATGGCCATTTCGTCCCAGAGTTTTTCGTCGTAGGGGTAGTAGGGCAGGCTGGCGATGTTTGGTTTAAAATAACGATTTACTCGCGGCTGGTCAGTAAAATTAGTAGAGATGAAAAGCTGTTTTTTACTCGGTTGGAGGCGCGCGTCAACGAAGCCGTTAACAGTTCGCCAGTCTTCGATCGGGAAGAGGTGCGAAAAATTTAGCAGGTTAGGAATAAGTAGCCCGGCCAAGAGGAGAGAGGCCAAAATCTGTGAGCTGAAACAAAAATTAACAAGGTAAGCTGTCAAAATAATGGCCGGCGGCACCGCAATGGCAAAGAATTTTATGTTTAAGAGTCCGAGGCAAGTAGCTACGGCGGTAGGAACAAAGAAAGTTGTGAGCAAATACAGAAAATTTTTATTAATGCCCCCGGATTTCTTTTGTTGGTAAATAGTGTAGGCGATCAAAACGGGGAAGACGCTCATAATAATAAAAAATTGCAGAGGCGGATTCTGCGCTCCGAATAGCGGGTGAAGCGCCTCGAGCCATGTTTGGAAAGTCGGTTGGATATTAAAAAACCAGGCTTGGCCAAAAGACGGGTTGTGTAGTTTAAAATAAAACGCGGGAATGGCCCACGGCAACCACAGCCCCGCGGCGGGAAGTGTGACGAGCAGAAATTTTTTGATAGCTCGCCAACGGTTGTCATTCTGAGCCCGCCCAAGGCGGGTGGCCGAAGAATCTCTGTCTAGTAAAATTAAAGATATTCCCTCAGTGGCCAGCAGTAACAAACTGGTAAGATGAGTATACAGAAGACCCAGCGTGACAAGACCAAACAGCCAATAATTTTTTTTCGTCGTTTCTCCGGCGATAAAAAGCGCGTGGAAAAAATAGAGCGACAAAATGACGAGGAACAAAAACAGCGCGTAGCCGCGAGCCGTGGCGGAAATAAAAATGTGGTAAGGAGACAAGGCCAAAAGAATGGCCGCGAGCGTGGCCGTTCGTTTATTAAATAATTTTTGGGCAAATGTATAGAGAGCCCAGATGCTCATCATTCCAAAAATGACGCTGGGTAGCCGCGCCCACCATTCGGTCGTTGGAAATACGTACCACCAGAGTTTGAGCACGACCATGTGGAGAGGCGGGTTGGTCTCCATGGCCCAGTAGCGCAGGCTGGTAAGCCATGGTTTTTGGCTGTAGACAAAACTAAACATCTCATCGCCCCAGAAGTCGCCGTAGCGCGTTAAAGCCAATAGCCGGGCAATGAGCCCGGCGAAGGCGATAGAGAGAATAGCGGCGTGTTTCTTGAGAAAAGACATGGCGTTTGTCATCTTGAGCGAAGTGAAAGATCTCCGTCGGTTGTTTTTAGAGAATTGGACAGAGATTCTTCCCCGCCGACTGGCGGGTCAGAATGACAGTTGTTTAATTTTCCGATTCCGCATCGGCCGTTTGGCGCAAGGCCGCGATGATGGGTTCAATGTTGCCGTCCAGAATGACCGGCAGGTTGTTCCAGTTTTGGTGAATGCGGTGGTCGGTGAGGCGATCTTGAGAAAAGTTGTAGGTGCGAATTTTTTCACTGCGGTCGCCCGAGCCAATTTGCGAACGGCGTTTGGCCGTGATCTCGGCCATTTTTTTCTCCCGGTCCAGGGCATAGAGGCGGGAGCGGAGCACCGCCATCGCTTTTTCTCGGTTGGCATTTTGTGAACGTTCGTCCTGGCATTGTACTATCATGCCGGTGGGAATAAAGATGATGCGCACCGCCGAGTAGGTGGTGTTCACGCTCTGGCCGCCGTGGCCGCCGGCGGTCATAGTATCAATGCGCAAATCTTTGGGGTCAATTTTAAATTCGGTTTCTTCAATTTCCGGCATTACCGCGACCGTGACGGTGGAAGTGTGTACGCGCCCGGCTTTTTCCGTTTCCGGCACGCGCTGTACGCGGTGCACGCCCATTTCATATTTCAAATCTTTGTAAACACTGCGGCCTTTGATGGAAAAGACGACTTCTTTGTACCCGCCGATGCCGATGCGGTTAGCGTCAATGAAGGCGGTTTTCCAGCCTTTGTTTTCCGCGTAGCGGCTGTACATGCGGAAAAGTTCCGCCGCGAACAGTGCGGACTCATCGCCGCCCACGCCGGCCCGTATTTCCATGATGACATTTTTTTTGTCCAGCGGATCTTGGGGGCGCGACAGGTCGGCGATAGCTTTTTCCAACGCCAGCTTTTTTGGTTCCAATTCAAACAGTTCCGCTTCGGCGATTTCGCGCATCTCGCTGTCCGCCTTCGCGAGCAGAGTCGTTTCCGCCAGGCTTTTCTCAACAGCCGAAAGCTCGGCAATTTTTTCCGCCAGCGGTTTCAGGTCGGTGTATTCTTGAGAAATTGTTTTAAGTTTTTGGGAATCGTTAACCACGGCCGGACTTTGCAGGTCGGCTTCCAGTTGTTGAAATTTAGTTTGGAGATCAAGATATTTTTTGAGCATAGTTTTCTAGTTGTCATCCAGAGCACATTCGCTCCGCTCAGTGTAAACTCCGCGAAGGATCTTCCTTTTGTGTCAACGGTAAACGGGCATAAGTGGAAGATTCTTCATCCGCCTCAGGCGGATTCAGAATGACAATTTAATAAAAAAACAGATTACACAAAGTATAACCTGTTTTTGACGAAATAGCTATTTTTCGGAAGCGGTTTCTTTGGCGGCTTTTTTTACCACGCGCTTGGCCGCGGCGGCGGCTTTTTTTACTTTCTTGCCTTTGCGGGTGGCGGCCACTGCGGAAACGCGGCCCATCTTTTCCTGGAATTTTTCCACGCGGCGGGCGGTGTCCACAAATTTCTGTTTACCGGTATAAAAAGGGTGGCACTGGTTGCAAAGCTCAATGCGGATTTCTTTCAAGGTACTGCCGGTGGTGAAAGTGTTGCCACAGGCGCAAGTAACCTTGGTGTCGGTGTGATATTGGGGGTGAATGGCGGTTTTCATATAGATGCCAAAAGGCTAAATAAGTATGGGGGAGTATAGCACGCTCCGGTGGCGCTGTCAACGACAGAGGCTCCGGGGCAGAGTTTATTGTGATTTTTAATTTTTTATGATATGCTTAAATTAAGTTTTTAGCTAATTTGTTGTACCATTTTTATGGCCTCTGGTGAAAAAAATGACGGATCATCAAAGGGTTTTGACGGCGCGGTGCCCAAACGAGGCGGAGAGGGTTCTCCGGCTCGGCGGGCCGTTGCGGCGTTGCGAAGCCCGGTGGACAACGCTCCGGCAGATCCATCTGAAAAAACCCCGCCAGCAGGAGATGTCCGGCTAGAAAAAGATGTGATGTCTGAAAATATTCGCTTAATGTTGTCAGAAGCTCCTGATTGTTTGCTGGTTGTGGCGAGAAAAATGCCGGAAAAGGCTGAACAATTAGGTGAAAGTTTGGCTGTTTTTAAACAGACTTTTCAAGATACTCTGAAAGATTCTTCTCGGCCTTCTGTTGCCAGTGATCTTAGTGAGCTAGTGGATCAAGTGGCTGATTGGGCGGAAACAGAACTAAACCCAGCAGTTAAGGAGGCGCAAAACATGGAAGCCGCGCCCGCTCCGGAAACGGAAGTGGCAGATGAAGAGGATGGAAAAGGGGGTGACAAGGGGCGAAAAAAAGCAAAAAATCGTCGAGCGCAAGGACGCAGGAAAAAAGATGGCTACCCCGCGCCAGCGCCAGAACCCGAGCCAGTAGCCGCAGCTCCCGAGTCCACTCCTGCTGAACCGCCATCGGCACCTGAATCAACCCCTGCTTCTGAACTGCCTCCACCAGCTTCAGCCCCCGACGCTCACCACGCGCCCGATAAAAGCACTACATCAGACGACAAACGGGAACAAGCTCTGTCGGCAGTGCCAGAGGCCACCACCGTGGAGGATTTTGAGACGTTTATTAATGTCTTGGCAAACTTTGCTCACAAGAATAGTCCAAAGCTGTCAGGAGAAATGTCTAGCTTGATTTCGTTTGTTACAAAATTGAGGAAGAAGTTTGTTGCAGACGCATCGGAAAAAGCTATAAGTGTTATAAAATTCAATCGTGTTTTCAAAAAAATTTTGGGGAAACACCCCGAGCTTGATTTAGGGGAATTAAAAATAAGTTTAGAAGTGGCTCTGGCAAAAGAAAGAAGCGTGGTGCGAGACAAAAAACCGACATCCCAAAAGGTGGAAAAAATAAAAATTTCCGAACCGCTTACCATGGAAGTGGCCCAGGCGGCTGTGGAGGAAGCCACGCGGCGTTTTCCAGAATTAAAATTACAAGCCGTTTGGGATTGGAAAAAGAAAAATCATGAGAAACTCCAGTTTGGCGCTTTTTGGCGGGTAGCGCTGGCTTACTTGAACAGAGATAAAAGTTTGGGGGTAGAAGAGGTGCTAGCGGAAAGTAGGGTCGCAGAACAGATAAGAGAAGAAGCGGAGAGAGAGCTGAAGGAACAGAAGGCACGAAGTAAGGACGTGGCCAAAGCCGTAGAACCGGCTCCCGCCGCACCAGCCCCAGCTGCTGAACCTCCCCCAGCACCCGCGTCTGAACCGGCCCTCGTTCCAAAACCACCGGCTCCCATAGGTGACGTTATCCCGCCGGGAATTTTTGGTCCTGAACCAGCACCAGTCTTCCCAAGGACAGAAACTCGCCCGCCCGCTCCACGGGTGGAAAGAGCCGCCGAAATAAACGAAGCCGAAATTTTGGAAAGACGTTGGAGAGAAGTCGGAAGAAGTTTGTCAGATTTTCGCGATCGATTTTTTGTCAAAGACGAAGTGGGAAAAGAAGTCAAAAGTGAATTCGGCGCTCGTATTTATAAATTGGACCGTCTTTTCTACACTATTCCTATCGACGGTTCCGGCAAACTAACGGATCTAAAAACCGCCAAACGTATTTTAGCTGTTATCGCGGGACACCTGCCGCCGCTTACGGCAGAAGCCAACGATCTAATGGCCGCTATTGATAAGCGTCAAAAGGCCGCCCGGGCTAAAAAAGGCTTCGGCGCAAAAATAAGAGGCGCCTTGAATGGTTTTTGAATTATTCCGGTAAGTTTTATTTTTTTAATCACCATTTTATATGGCCAATCCCAATCAACCATCATTCTCCTTTTTAGAGAAATTTGTTTTGGAAGCTTTAAAAAATCATGGTTTTGACAAGTTAAGCGCCGCTGACCAAGCCAGCTTTCTTCCTCAGTTTATGGCCGTAGCCGAAGAGCGTCTGGGGTTGGCGCTTTTACCAAAATTAACTTCTGAATCAGCGGCCGATGAACTGAATGAGCTTCTGCAGAGCGACGCCTCGCCGGAACAGTGGTTTTCTTTTTGGGAAAAGCACGTTCCCGATTTTGCCGGCGTCGTTAAAGAAACGTTGGAGAATTTTGCCGCCGAACTTTCCACTGCTTTCAAAATTTAAAGATATCGTATGGCTCCGCCAACGGCCGGTAACAAAACGAACCCCGAGAGTTCGCTGGAAACCGCGGTCCGTTTAACGTTGCGTAAATTCGCGGAGCGCCAGCGCGTGTGGAACGAAGAGTTTAAAATTTTGGAGCGCGATATTGAAACCACTTTGACAGCGCTCAAAAAGAAAAAGGTTAAAAAATTTATTGATACTTTAACCATATGACCGAACCCGCCGCCCGCTCCGCGGATCATTCCGCGCCGGCTTCCCGTCCGCCGGCGCCAGCGTCGCCGGAAAGCGCCGCCGCCTCCGCGCCAGAGGCGCGCCCGGCCGTGCCGCCGGGAGAAAAGGTAAAAGTCAGAGCCGAGGCAGATTTGAAAGTTTTTAAAGCCGGCGACACTGTTTTTTATTCGCTAGACGGTGTGTCGTGGAAAACTGGCAAAGCGGATGTCCCGCCCGTTAAAAAACGCGGGGTGATTCTTTTGACGGTTGATGGCGAGGAAGTGGAACTGGGAGTCGCGCCTTATAGAGTGGAATCTTTGTGGGGGAAAGAGATTAAAATTGGCGATAAAGAATTTACGGTGGAAGATGTCTACCCGGCGACGAATGGCGAGCCGCTCTACGATTTGGTAACTAGAGACCCAGCTGATACTAAGCGCGGCGTGGACCAGGAAACCGTCAAAAATTGGAAAAGCGGCGGCGATAAGAAAGAGGGAATAAAAGAAAATATTGCTGAAAGCCAGGAAATGGTAGAAGCAGAGATTGAACGCCTGCTGGCGGAAGTAAAGCGCGTGCAAGGGGCCGCCGCCTCCGAATTGGTTAAGCCGCTGATGAAGCTGGAACAAAAAGTTTTGGATATGGAAAAAGCGCTGGCCGAAACCGGTGAAGACGAGGCCAGCCTAAAAGCCGCGGGAAAAGCGGTGAAAGATTTGCGGCGGGAGGTGGAAGTGGAGATTATTGCTATGGAGAGGCGGATTATTGCGGTTTTAGGGGAACAGAGAAAACCGAGGGCGGCAGTGGAACCGATTAAACTGGAGGCGGAAAAAGAAGAACTGGAACACAAAGCTACCAATCTGGAAACTCGGGCCTATGAACTTGGCCGGGAAGATATTAAGCAAGAAATTGTAAATGCCGTTGGCGACGTGGTTCATCGCGCGCACATTAAAGGCATTGCCTCTGCCGAGGAAGTAGTGGACGCCTGGCACGCTTTGGGCGCCATTGAAATAAAACTCGCGCGCGCGGCCGTGGAGAAAAAGAAACCGGCTGGCAGTGTTGAGCGCGCGGAGCACAAGGGCCTGGTGGATTTGCCGCAAGCCGTTGTGAAAGAAATGTTATTTGCGAATCCAAGTGATTTGGAAGCGGCCATGAGAGAAGCCTATGCCGTGCTCTATACGCCCGAGAGCGCCACAACTAAACTGGTAGAATCGCTCCGAATTTTTTTTCGGAATATTGATATTGACGCCGGAGGGGAGAAAAAACTTACTTTACGTCAGCAATTAAAACAGCACGGCATTGCCGATTGGGAATCGTTGGTGAAAAGAGCGGAAGGGCACTGGGCGGAAAAACTAGCCGGTATTTTGCTGGAAGCGGCGAAGACTGAATCGCGCACACTTTTGTCCCAGAAAATCGGTGATATTAAGAAGTTGGCTGGGGATAAGCGCACTTGGGGCGAATTTGTAAAAGATAATATCGTAGATTACAGCGCGCTTTCCAAAATGAAGGGGGCGATGGCTCTGCGCTATTTAACCAATACTGTATTGATTGGCGGCGCCGGCGTAGCCGCCGGTTTCGGCGTCAACCACATACCGCTTCTTTCACATTTTACGGTTGGGAAGAAAGCCGCCATTGTTGGCGGTATCGTTGGTTTAGTCAAGGGCGTGACCCAACGTTTCATGGGCAAGGACAGCAATTATTTTCAGGAACAAGCCAAGCGCGCCAAAGCTGAGGCCGATGCTGAAAAAAAGAAACTGATCGCGGACACGCTCATTAAGCGGGCTTTCAGAACCAAGGACGATGGCTCGGTGTCCATAATAATGGCCACCGAGCTTAGCCACTTTCTCGCCGCTTCTTTGCGCCGGGCCACCGAAGAAGATACACGCGCGCTGGAATTTACTGATGCCGCCGGCGCCTTCAAACTCACCGGCGATGCGGTGTGCATGTACCATGAAGCGCTACGACGCGCCGCTGAAAACGAAGGGCTGGAAGTGGCAGAAAAAACCAAATTGGAATTTGCCCGCGCCCTGCATGCCATGCATAATAATAAAAAAGCGGTGGTGGCTACGCCTCCGGCCCTGGCCACAGCGCTCAACTGGCTGACTGAATCTTACGCCGGCCGCGCCGCGGTGCCGAAAGGAGAAGAGGGCAAAAAAGAAGGTGAAACCGCCCGGGTAGGCGGTTGGCGCCAGCTTGGTATAACGATGGCGCTCGGCGCCGGCGTGGGTTATGCCGCTCTAGCGGATGGCGCGGCTGTGCGTGTGGGCATCGGCGCCGCCTATGGTTTAGCGCGGGGGCAGAAGGCGCAATTTGAGGCGGATCAGCGCGCGGCCGATCGGGAAAGCCGCGCCAATTTAGAGGCAGTAGCGGTGGATGTTAGTGAAATTTTAAGCAAGGGGTCAGAGGCCGCGCCGGAAGATCGCGCTTTGGTTAAAGATTATCGGGATATATTTGCCGCGCTTTTGAGCGGCGGAACGGCGGCTCTGCCAGAGGGCAGGAAATTAAAAAATTTTGGTGAAGAAAACGCGCGTTTAATCGGCTGGTTTATGGCGCATAGCAAAGACGCGGCTGGTTTTCTTCAGCGCGATGATAAAATGCGCAAAATTTTGGAGAGCGTCCAGCGAGAAATTTCCCGTTCCGGCTTTTTGGAGCGCCAAAACACCGAACTCAAGACCAACTTTAGCGACGCCCTAGCTTCTATGAAAAGCGCCAATGAGCGCCTGGGCAAGGAAGCAAAGAATAGCCGGTGGGTGGAGACAAAACGATTTTTCAAGCGCGGGGTCAGGTCGGTGGTGTATGGCGCTATTGGCGCCGGTGTTTCCTATGGCATTGGCAAAGGCGTGGAAGCGCTGAAGCATCATTTGGCGCCACCGGTGGAAAATGTCGCGCCCAAGCCTAAAGGCGCGACCGAGGCTGCGCCCGTTCCGGTGGCGGTTAGAGTAACCACAGCTCCGCCAGCGCCGGTTGAGTTCCCGCCGAGGAGCGTAGTGAAAGCAGAGGATGGCATTACTTTTCCCATCGTTCGTCAATTGGAGGACAGATTTAAAGTGGATGTGTGGAATAACCACACGCCAGCCGTTACTTTGAGTGACGATTCAACATATTCTCTTAACAAAGGTGAGAGCCTGCATCACTTCGCCAAAAGAGTATCCGTTGAGATGGCCAAGCTCCAAGGTGATATTAATGTAAGAACTGGCACCGAGCATCGTTTGGTTGAAGTTGGCGGGCATGTAGTTTTGAAGGAGCATGATGGGAAATTTAGCTATGAGATCCACGGTGAAAACACCTATGAGCATAAAGCCAATTATCTCCACCAGTCTAATACTCAAGAGATAGACAAACTTCCGTCTGGTCGCCTTCCAGAAGAAGTAAGTGGAGCGCCACTCCAACCAGAAACGCTAATGGGTGGGGGTATTCATCCGCTCGGTGAAGCGTCGTTAATTGACCAGTTGCAAAATCCAGTGAGTGGTCAGACATTGCCTGGCGGGGTTGATCTGACGCCTCATTCTGTACCAGTCACACCGGGTTCATCGGCCGGCGGTGTTTCTGGCGGCATTGAACAAGTAATGAGCAATTTGCACGAACAAACTGTCCACCAGACCGCTTTCCACGATTGGGCCATGAGCGATCCGGATGTCCAGCACTATGTCGCGGCAGGTGTTATCAGCGGAGACCAATTAGAGGAATTGACTCAAGAGTGGGGCAAAACGCACCCGGCGCAAGCGCTTGATTCTTCCCATGGCGATTTCTTAAGCGCTGTGAAATTAAAAGCGGTTGAAACGCCACCACCAACTAACGCGGCAGATGAGGCTGAAGTTGTTCCGCCAGCTAGTACTGCTTCTAAAGTTGAAATAACCGGTAAGCCCGTGGTTGAAGAAGCGGCGCCGACCCACCAGGCCGTGGAAATGCCTGTCGCTGAAACCGTTGTGGCCACCGCGGACCACCCCGTGGCCTTTGAGCCGCAAGGCAACGACCGAGTTGTTCACTTTTTTGACCAAAACGATCACAAAGAACATACCACCACTATCTCGGAAACACTATCTCCTCAAGCTTCGGGAGATGAGCACAACCCGCTCTCGGTAAAACTATCCGCCTCTGGCCGGCCCATTCCGGTTCGCCTGGAAATGCGTTCCTTTCCGGGAAAACTTGATAAGGAGCCGGTGATAGTGTTTGAAGATAAAGTGCTGGATGAAGAAGTAATTTATCGGGTTATTGATAAAAAATTGGAAAAAATTGAATTCCCTCCAACCTCTTGACAGGAGGGTAGTTTTTCGCTAAACTAGGGCCATCTTAATCACTCACCCGCCTTGGCCGCGTACAACATGCGCCGCCGCAACTGGCCAGCCCGCTCTTCAAATCGGGTTTGTCCGTTGAAACTTTTCCTCCCTGGGGCCACCCCTGGGGTGTAGTCGGGGAGGCAGTAATAAGGAAAAACTATGTCCAATCCAACATTGTTGGAAATGTTAAAGGCCGGTGTCCATTTCGGGCACCAAAAGTCACGCTGGCACCCCAAGATGGAAAAGTATCTTTTTGGCGTGCGCAATGGCGTTCACGTCATTGATTTAGACAAGACGCTCGTGGAGCTCACGAAAGCGGCGAACTATGTAAGAGGCTTGGCCGCCAAAGGCAAAGTGGTTTTGTTTGTCGGCACCAAGCGCCAGGCGCGCGCTTTGGTGAGAGACGCCGCCGAACGCTGTGGCATGCCTTTTCTCACGGAGCGCTGGATCGGCGGTCTGCTCACCAATTTTGATGAGTTCAAACGCCGCATGAAAAAGTATAAAGGTTTGAAAGAAATGTTCGCGACCGGAGAGATTGAAAAATATACCAAAAAAGAACAATCCACTTTCAAAAAGCAAATTGAAAAGATGGATAAATATTTAGCCGGTTTGGTGACGCTTGACCGCGTTCCCGACGCTCTCTATATCGCCGACTTGCGCGTGGAAAAAACCGCAGTCGCCGAAGCCAAGCGCATTGGCGTGGCCATGATCGCTGTCTGCGACAGCAATGTGGACCCGACCAAAGTGGAGTTTCCTATTCCGGCGAATGATGATGCCGTGAACTCTATCAAACTCGTCGTTGATGTCATCGCTGAAGCGGTGAATGAAGGCAAAGCAATTTTTGAAAAGAGCAAATTGGAAGCGCAAAAAGAAGCCGCCGAGAAAAAAGTGGCCGCGCCCGTCTTTGCCATCAAGCCAGAAGCCGCCGCGGCGCCTTCTGCCGAAAACCAGAAACCTGTCGCTAAAGCGGCCATAGAAAAGAAAGAACGCCGCGCGTTGAAAAAAGAAGAAGCGGTCTAAATCAGCAAATTAAGCAATAAGCAGCTTAAGCAGAGCAAGTAATTTTTTGCTTAAGTTGCCTACTCTGCTTACCTTGCTTACTCTGCTATTTTTAACATTATTTCATATGTTAATCAGCGCTTCCGACGTCATGAAGCTCCGCGCCCAAACCGGAGCCGGCATGATGGATTGTAAAAATGCTCTGGAAGAGGCCGCCGGTGATATGGAAAAAGCCGGGGAAATTTTACGCAAAAAAGGCGTGATCAAAGCCGCCAAGCGCGCCGACAAAATCGCCGCGGATGGCTTGGTGACCGGCATCGTTTCTGCTGATAAAAAAATTGGCGTGCTCGTGGAGGTTAACTGCGAAACCGACTTCGTGGCCAAAAGCGAAGATTTTACCGCTTTCAGCAAGCACATCGCCGAAGCCGTGTTGAAGCACAATCCGGCTGATTTGGCTGCCTTGCACACTATCAACCTGCCTGTCGGTAAAACCATTGAAGGCTTGGCCGGCGAATTGACTCTTAAAATCGGTGAGAAAGTCAGCGTGCGCCGCTTTGTGCGCTACGAAACGTCCGGCCAGGCGGTTGTTTATCTCCATGGCGCCAAAATCGGCGTGCTGGCGGATTTGACCGGCGGCGATGCCGCGCTGGCTTCTGACATTGCCATGCACATCGCCGCCAGCAACCCGAAATTTTTGAATCGCGCCGCTGTGGATCCCGCGCTCGTGGCTAAAGAAAAAGAAATCTACGCCGAACAGCTGAAAACCGCGGGCAAGCCAGCCAACATTATTGAAAATATCTTGAAAGGCAAAATTGATAAGTTTTACGGCGAGATTTGTCTTTTGGAGCAGTCCTTCATTAAAAACGAAGACCTCACGGTAGAAAAATTGGTTGCGGACAAAGGCGCCGCCATCAATCGCTACGCGCGTTTTGAGCTCGGCGAAGGCATTGAGAAAGAAGTGAAGGATTTTGCCGCCGAGGTGGCGGAGCAGTTGAAATAATAATTGTTTTAAACACCCGAGTCTTGCCTCGGGTGTTTTTGTTTGCTAGAATCAAATGACTATGGTTCAGCTCACCGTTTTTCAAAAACGTCTTGGCCCCATCCGCGGCCGTCATCCGTGGGTGTTTTCGGGCGCTTTAAAAAATATTCCTGAAGGGCTGGCTTCCGGCACGCCGGTTGATCTGGTTGACGAAGCCGGAAACTATCTCGCGAGTGGTTTTTTTAATTCGTATTCGCAAATTGCCGTGCGCCTGTGGAGCTACGAAAAAGACGAGGAAGTGAACGAAGCTTTTTTTACGCGCCGTATTGAAAGGGCCTATGAGTTGCGGAAAAAATTTGTGGCTTTCAAACAAACCGATTCCTATCGCCTGGTCTACGGCGAAAACGATTTGCTCCCGGGTCTGATAGTAGACAAGTATGCCGATTATTTGTCGGTACAGTTTCATAATCCAGGCATTGAGTTTTGGAAAAAAGATATTGTCGCCGCGCTCATCAAGACGCTGAAGCCGGAAGGAATTTATGAGCGCAGTGATGTGCGGGATCGCAGACTGGGCAAGCCTGTCATTCTGAGTGAAACGAAGAATCCCTTACACTCGAATTTAAGGGATCCTTCGTCCGCCGACTGGCGGACTCAGGATGACAGCGCGGCGACCGGCCTTTTGTATGGCGCCGTGCCGGAGCGCGTGACCATCAAAGAAAATGGCTATAAATTTTACGTAGATATCATCGGCGGGCAGAAGACGGGTTTTTTCCTGGACCAGCGCGACAAACGGCTGGCTCTAGCTAGATATTCCGAGGGGAAAAATGTTTTGAATTGTTTTAGCTACACCGGCGGTTTTTCTGTCTACGCGCTCTCGGCGGGCGCTAAAAAGGTGGTGAGTGTAGACGCTTCGGAGAGCGCCCTCGTGCTGGCCGAAGAAAATATGAAACTCAACAAGTTGCCCGTCAGCAAATGTGAATTTATTCTCGCGGATGTGAAAGATTATTTGGCCGACCGGCAAAAAGGCGAATTTGATGTGATTGTGCTTGACCCACCCGCGTTTGTAAAAGACCGTCACAAAGTGGCCGAAGGGTTGCAAGGTTATCGCAAAATTAACGAAATGGCGTTGAATATTTTGCCTGCCGGTGGTATTCTAGTGACAGCATCCTGCTCCGCTCATGTAACCTTGCGGGATTTTCGTTTTATGCTTTCCGAAGCGGTCGGTCGCGCCGGGCGCACCGTACAGATTTTAGAAACCTACACGCACGGGCTAGATCACCCTGAACTGGTCGCGTTTACCGAGGGAGAATACTTAAAATGTTTATTCTGTATTGTTTATTAAATAGGGATAATACGAATGGCCTCGGGGCCCACGAATAATACGAATAAAGTTATATT
Source organism: uncultured Gammaproteobacteria bacterium (assembly GCA_964531745.1). GTDB lineage: Bacteria > Patescibacteriota > Patescibacteriia > Magasanikbacterales > GWA2-37-8 > JACRFW01. The sequence goes on along the minus strand of CAZHFX010000006.1, from coordinate 16,942 downwards.
AGCAAGATTCGTGGCGCCTTAGCGCATTCGTCGCATCCCAAATTATTTTTTATATGGTCAACGTCGCTATCAACGGTTTCGGCCGAATTGGCCGGCAGGCTTTTCGCTCGGCGTGGGAAAAGAAGACAGTCAAAATTGTCGGTGTCAATGATTTAACTGATGCCAAAACGCTCGCTCATTTGTTGCGCTATGACACCGCTTATGGCACTTGGCAAAAAGAAATCAGCTACGACGGCGCCAATTTGATCGTAGAGGGGAAGAAAATACCAGTTTTCGCGGAAAAAGACCCTTCACTCCTTCCGTGGAAAAAATTAAAAGTGCAAGTAGCGCTTGAATGCACCGGCCGGTTCACTTCAGAGGAAGGAGCCGGGCTTCACCTCAAAGCCGGCGCCAAAAAAGTCATCATCAGCGCTCCGGCCAAAGGCGGGGTGGCGCCGACCTATGTCATGTCCGTCAATTCCGCCGCTGTCGGGAAAGAAGAATCTCCGATTATCAATAACGCCTCCTGCACCACGAATTGCATCGCTCCGGTGATGGCCGTGTTGGAAGACGCTTTCGGTATTGATAAAGCGATGATGACCACTGTGCACGGCTACACCGCCGATCAAAATTTGCAAGATGGACCGCATAAAGATTTGCGCCGGGCGCGGGCGGCCGCCGAAAACATCGTGCCGACCACCACCGGCGCGGCCATTGCCGTCACCGAGGCCATTCCGGAGCTGAAAGGCAAGTTTGACGGTTTGGCTGTACGGGTGCCGGTGCCCTCCGTGTCGCTATCGGATATCACCGCTGTCCTGTTGAAAGACGTTACTATTGAAGAAGTAAATAAAGCTTTTACCAAGGCGGCTAAGAGCGCCAATTACAAAGGAGTGCTCGCGGTAACCACCGAGCCTTTGGTTTCTTCGGATTTTATCGGCAATACTTATTCAACGATTGTGGATTTGAGTCTTACGAACGTCGTCGGGGGTAATTTGGTGAAAGTGGTGGCTTGGTATGATAACGAAACCGGTTATGCCGCCCGTTTGGTAGAGATGGTTGAACATTTCGCTTAAAGCCTATGCGTCTCGCGCTGAAAAATTATTTTGTTCCGCACGCCGGCAATAATTTCCAGCCGCACGTTGTGCGCACCAAGCGCACCATTCTTTACAGCGCGTTATTTATCGGGTTGAAATTATTGCTTTTGGTAGTGGCGCTTTCCATTCCGAGCGAGGTTTATCAGCACCCCGATATTTTGGGCGAACAGTATAAAACCATCATTGAACTCACAAATAATATCCGCGTCAAAAATCAGCGCGATCCGCTCACCGTCGCTGTCAAGCTGAACCAGTCGGCGGACGCGAAAGCCGCTGATATGGCCCGCTACGGGTATTTTAGCCATACCGGGCCGAATGGTCGCGGGTTGGATTATTTTTTAAAGCAGGCCGGCTATCGGTACAGCGTGGCTGGGGAGAATTTGGCAATAGGTTTTTCCGACGCCCTTTTGGTAATGAAGGCTTGGGAAAGAAGCCCGATTCACTATAATATTTTGGTTGATGAAGATTTTAAGGAGGTTGGCGTCGGCCTGATGAGCGGAAAATATCAAGGAGAACCGACCATCTACATAGCCGAACATTTCGGAGCGTCGGACGCGTTGACGCGCGTCGGCGATTCATCATCGCCCGCGGTTGCCGGCAAAAAAATCGTTGACGAACGGTGGGTGCAAATTGACGCGCAGAATTCGCATGTTTTCTGGCAGACTGCCGGCAATGCCACAGTCCTGACGGTCCGGGCGAAAATTGACGGCGCTGTTTCGTCCGCGGAGGCTCGCGTCGGCCGGGATGTTATTCCGCTGGCCCGAGTCGGCGAAACCAATATGTTCGCGGGGCAGGCGGTCGTTTCAAAACCGCTTAGCGATTTTTTCCTGCCGGTTTTTGATCTCCCGACAATCGCCGCGACTGATGCCGGGGGCGGAGTGGCGACGCGGGCGGTAAATTGGTTCAACGTGCCGCGTTTTAATCCGTCTCCCTGGATGGTTTATCTGCGAGCAAAAGAATTTCTCGCTCCGGTTACTCCTATTTTCGCCGTGTCGCATAATATCTTCGCCGCCGCCGCGCTGTTTTTTGCCGCCGCGCTCGCCGTTATTATGGCGGTGGAGTTTCGCCGCGAGCATCGCCATCTGCTGGGGCAAACGGCGCTCATGGTGGTTTTGCTCGTCGGGCTGTGGTGGTTTTAAGCTTATCCACCGCTGTTTTTAGCGCCTTGCCTATTGGCTCCGTTTTTGTTAAAATGAGAGCAGTTTTTACTTCATACAATTTTCTGTATGTCCGCTCGTACATTGTCGGTTGAAACCGTCTCAAAGGTAGGTGGCGAAGTTGTTATCATGGGCTGGGTCAATGCCCGCCGCAACATGGGAAAAATTGTCTTTTTGGATATTCGCGATCGCGCCGGCATCGTGCAGGTCGTGGGTGTACCGAGTCAAATGGATTCAGTTTCGGTTGAAAAAATGAAGGACGTGCGTCCGGAGTGGGTGCTGGAGATCAAAGGCACAGTGCAAGAGCGCGGCGCAAAACAGAAAAATCCCAATTCGCCCACGGGCGCCGTGGAGCTGTTGATAAAAGAGTTAAAAGTTCTGGCCAGCGCCGAAACCTTGCCGCTTGATTTGGAAGACGAAAAAATTGGTTTAGATATACATTTGGATTATCTGCCGATTACTCTGCGCAGTGAACGCTGGCGGGATGTTTTTAAGGTGCAAGAAACAATCATTCAGTCCTTCCGCGAAGCTTTGGCGAGTGAACAATTTACCGAATTTCAGTCTCCAGTTTTGGCTGGCGGCGACGCCGAGGGCGGCGCGGCTGTTTTTAGCGTTGATTATTTTTACAATCAAAAAGCTTCGCTCGCCACCAGCCCGCAACTGTATAAACAGATAATGACCGGCGTATTTGAGCGTGTCTTTACCACTGCCAAAGTCTTCCGCGCGGAGAAAAGCGCCACGACGCGGCACTTAAGCGAAATTACCCAGATGGATTTTGAAATGGGGTTCATCAAAGATCAGTATGATGTTATGGCTATGCTGGAGACAGTGATAAAACATATCGTGGCGCGCGTTATTGCCAAACATGAAGAGGTATTTAAAAAACGCGGCGTGGCGCTTCCGCTCGCGCCGGAAAAATTTCCGGCGCTCAAATTGCATGAAGCGCAGGACATTCTCGGTGTTCCGCATGGCGCCGACATTGAGCCGGAACAGGAGCGGGCTATCTGCGAATGGGCGAAAAAAGAACGCCATTCTGATTTTGTTTTTATTACGCATTATCCCACCGCGGGCCGCGCGTTTTATACTATGTCGGATGAGGGTGAATTATCGCGCGGTTTTGATCTCTTGTTTCGCGGCGTGGAAATAAACAGCGGCGCGCAACGCATCCATAGTTATGAAGATTTGGTCGCTCGGATGAAAGAGCGCGGCCTCAATCCGGAAAAGTTTGCTTTTTATCTGGAGGCATTCAAGTTTGGCATGCCGCCGCATGGCGGGTGTTCCACCGGTTTAGAACGCATTACCGCTCGCCTGCTGGAGATTCCTAATATCAAAGAAACCGCGCTCTTCCCGCGCGATCTGAACCGCATTGATTTGCAGTTGTCTCCTCCGGAATACAAGCAATAGCGCTATGGTTTCCGCGGTTACTTTAGAAAAATTTCAAGGGCCATTGGCTTTGCTGGTAGAGCTGATTGAAGGAGAAAAAATGGCCATTACCGAGGTAAGCCTGGCTGAAGTTACCGAGCAATTTTTTAAATATCTGCGGGGACTGGAAGAAACCAATGCCGAAGAGCTAGCCGATTTTTTGGTGGTGGCGAGCCGGCTGGTGTATCTCAAATCCAGGCATTTATTGCCGTATTTGTATCCGCCCGAAGAAAATGATGGAGAGAGTCTGGCCGACCAGCTGAAATTATATAAAAAATATGCCACTGCTAGCCACTTCGTGGCGGAGCGCTGGAGCGCTGGCGGTTTGGCCTATGGCCGGTTGGAACCACTGCGTTCGCCAATTGGTTTTGTACTGCCGCAAAATGGAGCGGTCAGCGATTTGCGCCAAGCGTTTGTCTCCCTCCTGGCGCGGCTAAAGCCGATCGCTGTTTTGCCTAGAGTATCAATTGATCACGCGGTGTCGGTAAAAGAAAAAATCGCCGCGATTTATGATATTTTTAAACGGGTTAAAAAAATGTCTTTTAAGAATCTTTTGGGCGACGCTGCCAATCGCACCGAGGTGATTGTAAGTTTTCTCGCCATTCTTGAACTGGTGAAGGAGCGAAAAGTGTCGGTGGCGCAATCGGCGGCCTTTGCCGACATGACTCTTAATAAAGTTTGATTTATGCCGCTTACCGTTAAACTGGAATCGCTTTTGTTCGTCGCCTCAAAACCGCTCACGGTGAAGAAATTAGCCAAACTGCTCGGAGACAGCACAGCGAGTATTTTAATCGCCCTGCGGAGTCTCGCGGAAAAATATGGCGCCGGCTCCGGCATTCGGCTTATAACCACCGGCGAAGAATGGCAACTTACCACCCACCCGGACAACCAGACTTTGGTGGAAAATTTAGTCAAAGCCGAAGTTTCGGCTGAATTAACCAGGCCCCAGCTGGAAACGCTTACCGTTATTTCCTATTGCGGCCCCATCACCAAACCGGAGCTGGAACAAATCCGCGGAGTGAATTGCGGTTTGATTATCCGTAATTTGCTTATTCGCGGGTTAGTGAAGGAAGTGGAAACCGAGGTTAATCTTGTACCAACGTACGAAGTGACCATGGAGTATCTGCGCCATTTGGGGCTTACGAATATCTCTGAATTGCCAAATTACGCGGAATTGCACCAGCACGAATACATCACGCAGACGTTGGAAAATAAGCCAACGCCATAAAGTGTCGCTATGTCTGAAAAAATTACTAATTTTTTGTCTTCTTTTGGCCTCATGATAACGGGCGCGCTGATTTTGTTTGCCGGCACCGTGTCGTTCACGATGGCGCGCCAACCGGCGGCGGTGGCGCGTTTGCCGTCCGCCAATGGCCAGCCCGCGTCCATCGTCGCGTCTGCGCCGGCCCCAGCCCGAGCCTCTGCCGGAGGCGATATTCCGATAGTGTTTCCGGTAAGCCGTCCCTCTGTGCCGATTCTTAAGGAGGCGGTGGAATTTGGCAATCCGCTTACTGCCGCCGCCGCGGTGGCGGTGGATGACGACACTAATACGGTGCTTTACCAAAAGAACGCCAGCGCGTCTCGGCCGCTAGCTAGCATTACCAAGCTTATGAGCGCGCTGGTTCTCTCCGATTTGCCTCTGCGTTGGGCTTCCACCACGATAGTAGAAGAAGATGACTTGGATTCCGGCAGTCACCAGATAAACAGCGGTGAATCATATACGCTGGAAGATCTGTGGCAAGTGGCTTTAATCAGCTCTTCCAATAGCGCCGTCCACGCTCTGGTTCGGGCGAGCGGCATTACCGCTGAACAGTTTGTTCTTAAAATGAATGACAAGGCGCGCGCTCTTGGCCTGGCATCTCTGCATTTCGTTGAACCCACCGGCTTGGATAATCAGAACGTCGGCAACGCTCTTGACGTCGCGCGTCTGCTTAAGGCCGCGCTCAAAGTTGACCGGATTTATCGCGCTCTCCAAACCGGTGAGTATTACGCCACTCCGCTTAACAAATCCGCCAGGCATCGCGTTTGGACTACAAATTGGCTTCTTACCAACTGGGTGCCGAACCGTTTTGACAAAGATTTGCTCGTCGGTAAAACCGGCTATATCACGAGCTCCGGCTATAATTTTTCCGTCCGCATTACCGGTGAACGCGACCACACCATCCGGGTAGTGATACTCGGCGCCTCTTCCAACGAATCTCGCTTCAGCGAAGCCAAATCCATAGCCGAATGGGCCTTTGGCCATTATGCCTGGCCGAACGATGCCGGTTACGCGTTGGCCACGCCGTAGTGACGGTTTGTTTGTAAATGTGCTATACTAGACAGGCGTTTCCGCCAGTCGCGGCGTTTCTTGTTTATATGAAATTAAAAAGCATCGCGGAAGTAAAAAATTTGCGGGGGAAAAAAGTCCTTCTGCGTCTTGACTGCAACGTGCCTCTGCGCGGCGGGAAAATTGCCGATGATTTTAAGATTACGCGGAGCCTGCCCACCATTCAGTATTTGCTGGAAAGAGGCGCGCGAGTGATTATTGTGTCGCACCTCGGGCGGCCAAAGGGCGCGGAAAAGAAATTAAGTTTACGGCCGGCGCAAAAACTTCTGGAGAAACTCCTCGGCCAAAAGGTTGAGTTGGCGCCGCTCGCGCGCGTGGAACATCCGGAAATTTTTGATCGGATGAAATCCGGCGAGGCGGCAATGCTGGAAAATATCCGTTTTCTCCCGGGGGAGGAAAAAAATGACACCACGCTGTCTAAACAGCTCGCCAAAATAGCCGATCTCTTTGTTTTGGACGGCTTCGCGGTAGCGCACCGCGCCGCCGCTTCGGTGGCGGGCGTCGCGAAGTACGCGCCAAGCTACGCCGGTCTCCTGCTCTCCGCTGAAATCGCCGCCCTTTCAAAAATAACAACCAAACCGCGGCGGCCGCTGGTGATGATATTGGGCGGCGCCAAACCGGAGACAAAAATTCCTGTTTTGGAATTTTTCTTGTCTAAAGCGGACGCGATTTTGCTCTGCGGGACCGTGGCCGTAGAATATTTCACCGCTCTATCAGGAAAAAAATCATTTTTTACTCCGGCGCTTATTCGCCGGATTGAGAGCGCTTCGCGCGCCGGGAAAATAATTATGCCGGTGGATGCCGTCGTTGGAGCCAAAGATGGAGCGGAGGCTGAATTAATATCAGCGGCCGAGTTTCAGCGGAGCCTTAGCGCCGGCGGAATCCGGAAAGAAATGTATGATATCGGTCCGGCGACGACCCAGCTTTTCGCGTCCCGCATCAAACGCGCTCAAACGCTTATTTGGAACGGAGCGATGGGTAAATTTGAAGTGCCGGTCTATAGCCACGCGACCAAGGCCATTGCTCGTCTTTTTGTCGGCCGGTCCAAAGGTCATGCTTTTGGTGTTTGCGGCGGCGGTGAAACCGTTGAGGTCATACGGTCGCTCGGGTTGCTCTCCGACATTGATTTGGTTTCCACCGGCGGCGGGGCGATGCTGGAGTTTTTAAGCGGTAAAAAATTGCCGGGCCTGGCCGCTTTGCGAAAGAAATAGCAAATTTATTTTTAACAGAATCATTAGTTTTAATGATTCAGAAGGAGAAAAATATGCCTATCATCGGTAGAAAAATTGAGAGCGCGCCTCTGCCCGCTTCGGCCGCGGCTAAATCGGATTGTTGCGGCGGCAAACATCATTGCCATGATTTTAGCAAAAAAATGTTGGCGGTTTTGTTCGGCATTTTATTGGTGTATCTGACGTTTTATATTGGTTCTCTCACCAGAAATACCGTTAAAAAATATAACTACGTCGGCCTGGCCGACCAAATGGAACGTACCATTACTGTCATTGGTTATGGCAAGGTGAACGCCAAAAATGATATTGCCCTGACCACTCTGGGCTATTCAAACACGGATAAAGACGTGGCCAAAGCTCAAACCGACAATACCAAGGTGATGGATCAGCTGATGAAGGAACTCCGTCAGATGAGAATCGGCGATAAAGATCTCCAGACGAACTATTCCATCGGCCCGGTGTATGATTATACCGACAAGGGCCAGCAGTTGAAAGGCTACCGCGTGGACAGCTCGGTTACCATAAAAATTCGCGATTTAACCAAGATTGGCGCGATTTTATCTCTGGCCGGCAAGTATGGAGCCAACGAAGTAGGCAGTTTGAGTTTCACGGTGGATGACACGGAAGATTTAAAAAATCAGGCGCGCGACAAAGCGCTGGCCGACGCCAAGCTGAAAGCCCGCAAATTGGCTCAAGCGCTCGGCGTGACGCTGGGCGAAGTGGTATCGTACAATGATTATGAGGCGCAGTCTTCTTATCCGGTGTATGCCTATAGCAAGGTGGCCGGAATAGGCGGCGGCGTGGAAACGCTGTCTGCCCCGTCTGACATCGCCGCCGGCAGTCGCGATGTGGGGATGAACGTGAATGTGACGTATAAGATATATTCCGCTATCCGCTGGTAATTCAATTAATCCGCGTTATGAAAATCAAAACCATTCTCGCTCGGGAAATTCTTGATTCCCGCGGCAACCCGACGGTGGAGGCGAAGGTCATTTTGGAAAACGGGGTAGTTGGCGCCGCTAAAGCGCCGTCCGGCGCTTCCACCGGCACTCATGAGGCTTGGGAGTTGCGCGACGGCGGCAAACGCTATGGCGGCAAAGGCGTGCTCAAAGCCGTGAAAAATGTCATGACCGTTATCGCTCCCGCTCTGCGGGGAATGGAAATAGGGAATCAGACGGCGCTGGATGAAAAAATGATTCGTTTGGACGGCACGAAGAATAAATCGGCGCTGGGCGCTAACGCCATTTTGGCAGTGTCGCTCGCCGCCGCCCGCGCCGGCGCTTTGGCAGCGAATATTCCGCTCTACCGCTATATTCGTGAAACGTATCGTATTCCGGAGAGAGGGTATCGCCTGCCCGTGCCAACGATGAACATTTTAAACGGCGGCCGCCACGCCGATAACGGGCTTTCCATCCAGGAGTTCATGATTATTCCTCGGCATAAGCTTCTGCGCGAACGCGTGCGCATGGGTTCGCAAATTTTTCACGCTCTCGCCAGCCTTTTGAGTCAGAAAGGCTACGCCACCTCGGTTGGCGACGAAGGCGGGTTTGCGCCGGAGTTGTTGAATAACGAGCGTGGTTTGCAAATTATCATTGAAGCCATTAAATTGGCCGGCTGGGAGCCGGGGAAGCACGTCTTTTTAGGGTTGGATGTGGCGGCATCGGAGTTTTATCGCCACGACACCTATTATTTTCTTGGTAAAAAACAAGGCTGGCGTCCGGCCAAAATGATTGACACGCTCGCGCAGTGGGTAAAAAAATATCCCCTTATTTCCATTGAGGACGGGTTGAGCGAAGATGATTGGGGGAACTGGCAACTGCTCACGAAAGAGCTGGGTAAAAAAGTGACGCTGGTCGGCGACGATCTGTTTGTCACCAATGTGGAGCGTTTGGAGCGCGGTATCAAGGAACAGGTGGCGAACGCCATTCTTATTAAAGTGAATCAAATCGGTTCGCTCACGGAAACAATTCAGACGATTTTTTTGGCCAAAAAACATGGTTATCAAATCAGCGTGTCGCACCGGAGCGGCGAAACGGCCGACACCTTTATCGCCGATCTGGCGGTCGCGGTGAACTCTGAATTCATCAAAACCGGTTCGTTGTCGCGTTCCGAGCGGGTGGAAAAGTATAACCGTTTGATGGAGATAGAATTGGAGTTGGGATTGTAATGACTGTTAAATTGTTAAATGGCTACGCCGGTCACTAGCAATTTAGCAATGTGACAATGAATTTTGAGAAAGCGGCGAGCCTAAAATTTCAGTAGAGATTATGATAAAGAAACAAACTACAGTTTTAATCATTCTCGACGGCTGGGGGGTGGCTGGTCCAAACAAAAAAAGCAATCCGATTACGCCCCAGACCGCTCCGCGTTATTTTGAATGGCTGAAAAAATATCCGCATACCGAGCTCGCGGCGAGCGGCGCCGCGGTCGGTCTTTTCCGCGGCCAGGAAGGCAACAGCGAGGCCGGCCATCTGAATATCGGCGCCGGCCGCGTGGTGAAGCAGGACGCACTCTATATTTCCGATGCCATTGCCGATGGCACATTTTTCAAAAATAACGCTTTTCGCCAGGCGATTCATCATATTAAAAAATATCGCACCGCCGCGCATCTGGTAGGCTTGCTCTCAAATCATAACAGCGCTCACTCTTGTCCGGAGCATCTTTATACGCTTCTTGATTTATTTAAAAATGAAGGTATTGAAAAAGTGTATTTACATTTGTTTACCGACGGCCGCGACTCCGGCCAGCATGACGCTCCTCGTCATCTTGAAAAATTAAAAGCGCATTTCCGCGGCAGTGAAAAAGTAGCCTCCATTATGGGGCGGCTCTATGGCATGGATCGGAACAAAAATTGGGCGCGCACCGAGCGCGCCTATCGCGCTATCGCACTGGGAGAAGGAAAAAAGGTGTCCAGCCCCGAGGAAGCGCTCACTCAAGCCTACAATTCCGGCGAGAGCGACGAGTTTATTTCGCCGACCGTGGTGACTGGCGTCAAGGGGGAGCCGCTCGCGACTTTCAGCGATAATGACGCGCTGTTTTTCTTTAACTTGCGCAGTGATCGCGCCCGTCAGTTGACGAAAGCATTTGTCCAGCCGGATTTTGAACAGATAAATCCGGAAAGTTTCACGCGGGGAAAGCTGCCGCAGAATACCCGTTTCGTGGCCCTGACTGATTTTGGGCCCGATTTGCCTAGGGTGCTTACCGCTTTTCCGAGCCGCGATGTGCCGAACAGCCTGGTGGTAACGCTCTGTCCGCGCCGCCAGCTTTACTTGGCCGAATCGGAAAAATACGCTCATATCACATATTTTTTTAATGGCGGCTATGCCCAGCATTTTTGCGACGAACAGTGGGTAAAAATTCAGTCCGACCGGATAGATAACTTTGAATTTGATCCGGAAATGTCTACCAAAGAAATCGCCGCTTATGCCGTGAAAGCGATACAGCGCCAAACTTTTGAGTTTATCGCTGTTAATTTTGCCAATGCCGACATGGTCGGACATACCGGAAATTTCGCCGCGGCCGAGAAAGCGATCGCGGTGCTTGACGCTTCGCTTGAGAAAATCGTCGCGGCGGCGCTCAAAACCGGCAGTCAGTGCGTTATCACGGCTGATCACGGCAATGTTGAGGAAATGATTAAAGCCAAAACCGGCGAAATAGACTCTGAGCATTCATTAAATCCGGTGCCGTTCATCGTCATCGCTCCGTCGTTGGCGTATAAACAATGGGGCACTCGCAAGCCAGCGCTCAAACTCCGCCCCGGCAAGCTCGCTGATGTCGCTCCGACGATTTTGAAAATGATGGGAATCGCGAAGCCCGCAGGAATGACCGGCCGTTCGCTTGTTTGATAGCTTAATTGTTTATGTCGTATCATTATAAACCAGTGGTGCTGGCTATTTTTGATGGCTGGGGGGTCGCTCCGGCGAGCCAAGGCAACGCCATTACTGCCGCCAAAACTCCGAATTTTTCCGAGTACCTGAAAAAGTATCCGGCCATGACGCTGCACGCTTCGGGTAGCGAGGTCGGGTTGCTGTTTGGCGAAATTGGCAATTCAGAGGTCGGTCATCTGAATATCGGCGCGGGCCGCATTTACTACCAGTCTTGCCCGCGCGTTAATCAGGGCATCGCCGACGGTACTTTTTTTACGAATCAAGCCTTTGTCTCTGCCGTGGAGCAGGTCAAAAAAAATCGTTCGCAATTGCATCTCATAGGTATGTTAAGCTCCGGCAACGTTCATTCCAGCACGGCGCACCTCTACTCGTTGTTGGAGTTTTGCCAAAAGAATGGCCTGGCCAAAGAAGTGTTTATCCACGTCATTCTTGACGGCCGTGATTGCCAGTACAACACGGGGGTGCAATTCGTTGCCGAATTGCAGAAAAAAACGGATGAGTTGAAAGTGGGAAAAATTGCTTCCATTTCCGGTCGTTTCTACGCGATGGATCGCGATAATCGCTGGCCGCGCGTGGAAAAGGCGTATCGGGCGATGGCCGAAGGAAAAGGAGATCGTCAAGCGGCTGATCCGGTGAAAACGATTAAAGAATCCTACGCGAATAAAGTGTATGATGAAGAATTTGTTCCTACGGTCATAGTTGATAAGAGCGGCGAACCGGCGGCGACTGTGCGCCCCGGGGATGCCGCGATTTTTTTTAACTTCCGCCCCGACCGGGCGCGCGAGCTTACCAAAGCGTTTGTCCTGCCTGGCTTTGATAAATTTACCCGTGCCTACATTAAAGATTTATATTTTGTCACCATGATGGAATATGAAAAAGATTTGCCGGCGGTTGTAGCCTACGAGCCGATGGTGGTGCGTAATTGTCTAGCCGAGGCGGTGAGCCGCGAAAAACTCAAACAATTTCACGCGGCGGAAACGGAAAAATACGCCCACGTTACTTTTTTTCTGAATGGCACCGTTGAAGACCCTTTTCCGGGAGAGGATCGCGCCCTCGTGCCCTCGCCCGGAGTGGCCAACTACGCGGAAGCGCCGGCGATGTCGGCGGCGGGCGTTACCAAGGAAACGGTCAGAGCGATTGACAGCGGGAAATATGATTTGATCGTGGTTAATTTCGCCAATGCCGATATGGTTGGCCACACCGGCGATAGCACAGCGACCATTGCCAGTGTTGAAACGGCCGATCAGGGGCTCGGCGAAATTGTCAAACACGCGCTCGCTAATGATGGCGTTGTTGTTATGACCGCCGATCATGGCAACGCGGAAGAAGTAATCAATTTACAAACGGGCGAAATAGACAAAGAACATTCCACTAATCCGGTGCCGTTCATTGTTATTGGGAAAGATTTTGTCGGCCAAGCGGGGCCCGGCGGCGATGCGCCGGAGGGCGATTTAAGTCTTTTGCCGCCAGTTGGGGTTTTGGCCGATGTCGCTCCGACGGTTTTGAAGCTGATGGGGGTAAAACAGCCGCCGGAGATGACTGGTGCGCCTTTAATTTAACCGGTGGAGAGGCCGATTTAATGACTATAAATTGTGAGTTGTCAGCTCTTTTTTAAGAAGCGACAAAACAAATTCTTCGCTCTCTTTCAGAGTCTTGTCAGAAATTTCAAATGAACACTGCCGTTTATTGCCGTGCGGATTGAGCGGTTTTATCATTTGCCTGGCATCAACATTTTTTTCTGTGGCCAAGAGGCCATGAATTTTTGGCTGTTCGCGGTCGGCGCCCGGTTCCTCAAAGAGAATGAGGGTCACTTTCGCTTCCGGCGCCGTGCTGAAAAGTTCGTCAATCATACCCTTCAGCTCATCCGCGGTCGCGCCGCTACGGGCGAAATCTTCACGGGTGATAGTGGTGGAGACCAGCCCGGCGCTCTGGTCGTATACCAAGTGGGTGAGCGCTTGCCCCCAGAGCTTGAGGGCGGAAATAGAACGCGTGCGGTATAGATGGCGCACAATTTTTTCCCGATCGGCGCCGCTGTTCACCAAGGCGCTCGCGATCTGAAGCGTCGCCGGGGTAATGTTGGGGTTTTTAAAACTTTTCGTTGCCACCGTCATACCAGTCAGAATCGCCGTGGCGGCAGTAGCATCCAAATACTGTTCCCCGCATTGCTTGATGATGGCATAGACAATTTCCGCGGTGGAGGTGGCGGTGAGGTCAATCAGGTTCACCTGCCCATAGCGTTCGTTGCTCGCTTGGTGGTCAATGTTCACAATCGCGGTGCGATAGAATAAATCGGTGTTATTTAAAAAAATCGTCCCGAGCGATTCCAGGTCGGGAGTGTTTAAAGTGATGATGAGGTCGTACTTGAAAGTGGATTGAGCGGTGCGGAGTTCGTGTTTGCTGAGGAGCCCCTGCTTCGGCGTGAGATAGAGAGACAAGACGCCGTCTTTCACGTCGTAGCTGATAGTATCAACCGGATTTTTTGACACATCCACTTTGATAATGAATTTTTGCAGATGCCCGAGCTCCGATTTAACTTCGGAAATTTTAGGCAGGTAAGAAAATATTTTTGGAGCGGTAAAACCGCTACAGGCGATGTCTGCTTGTTTGCTCTGTTTTTCCAACAGAGTTTTGAGGGCAATCGCGCTCCCGATAGCGTCGCCGTTGTCAGGCGCGTTAAACAAAATTAGCGCGTGCCGGCTGGCGTTGAAGAGCCCGTTCAGTTGTTGTAATTCAGATAAGGCCATAGAAAACAGCCGGGGCTGTTTTGTTAGTATTATATACCGCTAGCGATAATAACCGCTTATTCTAGCAGAGGATTTGAATAGTGTCAACAGGGTGTACTAGAAGGGTACATCGGTAACACTTTGTGGGCAGAAAAAGCCCGTAATTGGGCGAAAACTTGCTAATTTAGTCATATTTTAGTACACTATTCAAGTATGGAATTATCCAAAGCCTACGACCCGAAAAAATACGAAGACGAGATTTATAAACGCTGGGAAAAGAGCGGGTTTTTTAATCCGGATAACCTAGAGGGCGAGCCGTACACTATCATCATGCCGCCGCCGAACGCGAATGGCGCGCTCCATGTGGGGCACGCTTTGTTTGTTACCATTGAAGACGTATTAATTCGCTATCAGCGTATGCGCGGCCGCAAAACTTTGTGGCAGCCTGGGTCCGACCACGCCGCGTTTGAAACGCAGGTGGTATTTGAAAAAAAATTAGAAAAAGAAAGCCGCAGCCGGTTTAAGATGACGCGCGCGGAGTTTTATAAAGAGTGCTGGGATTTTGTCATGTCTAACAAAGAACGGAGCGAGAACGGTCTGAAGCGTTTGGGCGCCTCGTGCGATTGGAGCCGTAATATTTTTACGCTTGATCCGGAAATTATCAAAGTAGTTTACCAGACTTTCAAAATGATGCATGACGACGGGCTGATTTATCGCGGGAACCGCATTTGCAACTGGTGTCCCAAGCACCAAACCGGTCTGGCCGATTTGGAAACAAAATATGAAGAGAGAGCGGAGCCGTTTTACTATTTTAAGTACGGGCCATTCGTTATCGGCACGAGCCGACCGGAAACAAAGTTTGGGGATAAATACGTGGTCATGCACCCTAAAGACAAACGTTATGCCAAGTATAAAGAGGGAGAAAAATTGGAATTGGAATGGATTAACGGGCCAATCGTCGCCACCATCATTAAAGACGAGGCCGTAGACATGGAATTTGGCACGGGCGTAATGACTATTACGCCGGCGCATGACCCGGTTGACTTTGCCATCGCCGGTCGTCACAAGCTGGATTTTGAACCGGTCATTGACCAGCGGGGTAAATTACTCCCCATCGCCGGTGAATTCGCGGGGATGAAAATTTTGGAAGCGCGGCTAAAGATTGTGGAAAAGCTGGCGGGCAAAGGTTTGGTGGAAAAAGTTGATGAAAAGTACCAGCATAATGTTCAGCTCTGCTATAAATGTAGCAATTTGATTGAGCCGCAAATTGTGCCACAGTGGTATGTAAACATGACTAAGAATCTGCCGGATGGCCGGCCGTCGTTGCGCGACATGGCGCTTCGCGCTCTTGATAAAAAAGAAGTTGAGATTGTTACCGAACGATTTGAAAAAATATTCCGTCACTGGATGGAAAATATCCGCGATTGGCCGATTAGCCGCCAGATTTGGTGGGGGATTCCCATCCCGGTGTGGTACTGTCAGCGAATAACAAATACTAAATGTCAAATGTCAAATGGAGTAATTGTAGACACCGAGGGCGAACCGACCGCGTGTCCGCATTGCGGCTCATCAGAAATTGTCCGTGATCCAGACACTTTTGACACATGGTTTTCTTCCGGACAGTGGCCGTATGCCGCGTTGATGGCTAACGACGCCAAATACGGCACCGAGGATTTCGCCACCTATTTCCCCACGCAAGTAATGGAAACCGGCTGGGACATTATTTTTTTCTGGGTGGCGCGGATGGTGTTATTTTCATATTACCGAACCAATCAGCCGCCCTTTGCCAAGGTATATCTGCACGGTTTAGTGCGCGACAAAGACCGTCAAAAAATGAGCAAAAGCAAGGGCAACGTGGTTGACCCGCTGGGCGTGATTGACGCTTACGGCGCCGACGCCCTGCGTTTCGCCCTGATTTTTTCTACCGCCGCCGGCAACGATATTCCTTTGGCTGAAGAGAAGATAAACGGCATGAAGCATTTTGCCAACAAGCTGTGGAATATCGCGCGGTATGTTCTCGCAACTGCCCCCTCCCCTATAAGGGGAGGGATAGAGGGTGCGGTTTCTTCTGCGTCCGAGGCAAAGACCGAGGCCGATAAAGCCATTCTCACCAAACTCGCCTCTGCCGTCAAGGACATAACCAACAACTTAGAAAATTTTCGTTTGCACGAGGCGGCGCAGACCATCTATGATTTTACCTGGCATGAATTCGCCGATGTGTATATTGAAGCTAGCAAAAAACAGTTGGCAGACGAAACGTTGAAAGATTTTACTGGTGATATTTTATATTTTGTGCTGGCCACGGTCTTAAAATTTCTCCACCCGTTTATGCCCTTTGTGACCGAAGCGATTTGGAGAGAAATGCACGGAACGGAAAAAGAAAAACTACTTATGATTCAAAAATGGCCGATGGCCAAATTTTAATTTAAATCCAATATGGCAGTTTCAACTGATCCAAAAAAAATAAAAGAACTGCTGGAGCGCGGGGTGGAGAATATCTACCCCAAGAAAGAGTTTTTAGAAAAAGAATTGCTCTCCGGCCGCCAGCTCACTCTCTACGCAGGCTATGACCCCACTGCGCCAACGCTCCACATCGGGCATGGTATCACCATGCTAAAGCTCCGCCAATTTCAAGACCTCGGGCACAAAGTCATCATGCTCATTGGTGATTACACCGGTATGATTGGCGACCCGACCGACAAGTCGGCCGCCCGTAAAAAACTCACTCACGAAGAGGCGCTGGTGAATTGTAAAAGTTACCAAAAGCAGGCATCAGCCATTCTTGATTTTGAAGGGGCTAATCCGGTGAAGATTAAGTACAATAGCGAATGGTTGGGCGAGATGCGCGCAAGTGAGATGCTCGAGTTGACCGCGCATTTTACCACGCAACAATTTCTTGAACGTGATATGTTCCAAAAACGTTTGGCGGAGGAGAAGCCAATTTACCTTCACGAATTTTTATACCCGCTCATGCAGGGCTACGACAGCGTGGCGATGAATGTGGATGGCGAAGTGGGCGGTAACGATCAAACATTCAACATGCTCATCGGCCGCGACCTGATGAAAGATCTGAAAGGCAAAGAAAAATTTGTTCTCACAGTAAAACTTCTCGCCGATGACAG
>CAZHFX010000005.1:33814-42051 GCA_964531745.1 uncultured Gammaproteobacteria bacterium | reverse complement strand
CTTCAATGCTTAAAACCTGTTTATCCTCCACATCCGTGGATTTGCGGGCATACAAAAAGAATTTTTGCATATATTTTTTGATTAAAACTTAAATAGCCGCCCTGGTGCACCAACCCAAAAGAAAAACTCTTAAGGATTGTCCAAGACGGCTATTAAAAAAGAGTTTTTCTTTTTTCAGGTTGGTGCATTATTAGTTTAACACATTTTAAAGAAAAATAAAAATTATTTTTGTCTGGCAAAGCAAATAACGAGACAAAACGAGACAAAATTTTAAATCGCGCGGGAGGCGAACCTCCGCCTCACGGGCGGAAAAGTGGTGTGGGGAAAATTAAAAAACAGCGACACTTCGCCGAAAAAACACTGGGCGGCGTTACACGCCGCCAACCAAATTTTTGCCGAAAATCCGAAAAGTTTTTTTCTGGTAGCCCCAACGGGAATCGAACCCGTATTACCACATTGAAAGCGTGGTGTCCTAGCCATTAGACGATGGGGCCAATTTTTATGATTTTTCCAATCATCTTTTTACTTTCCCATTTTACCGAGGTAAAATCGGCATGGGGCCGTTTTCTATTTTTTTGTTAATTTAACATAGCTCATAGTATATGCTTTCTGCTCAAAAGTCAAGGCGCGCCAGCCCACCCGCCAGCTGGCGGATGACTAAAAAAAACGCAATAACCATATTGACAAAAAGTAAAATTAGTGTTATGGTGTGGACGAATCACACGCGCCTGCGGTAGGCGCGCGCCACCCGGCACACCCCGCGAAAGGGGACAAAATGGTGATACGACGAAGGACAATAAGGACAGAAGAGGCGGAGGACACCACCGCGGCGCGCACCGGACTTGTGGAGTGGCTGGATGCCCTCCGGCAAGCTACAGGCTCGCGCTACGTCACTCTCTCCATGAGGAGCGAATACGACCGGCGGCGCGGTTTCCGCGTGCTCACGGTTTCGCTCGCCGACCAACGGCGCGTGGCCTGACGCAACACACCGGCGAAAAGCGTCATACAAAACGCCCGGCCACTCTCCCCTCTCGGGAGGCGAGGCAAGAGGGGCCGACGCGCAAGACCGCCCCAACTCGTTATAACTATCAAATTGGTAGCTATAACGAGGGCGATCTTGCCAAATCATCCAAAAGACATCCGAGATGGAATGTCTTTTTGTAAAAAAACTCGCTTACTCCGGGTTTATATCCCCGGAGTATGTATCAATTCTAAAACAGTATCTTCAATAATTGTCTCGCCGCCATACTGGCTTGGCTTGGAGCGATTGTAAGTCTTTTTGGCGTAGGCTTCCGGATTATCCAAAATCTGCCAATTGGAAATGACAAAGGAAACCTGCCGATTAGCGGCGTCAACGCGCATTTCATCGGCATGCGCGTCCATAAAAATATCCAGCCACCGATCGCTCCAAAAATCATTAACACGGTTGTAGCCAGCCGGACCGTAAGAACAATCAAACATTGCCGCGGCCGCGCACTCACGCGTCCGCGCCCTAATTTCGCGCATATACTGGCTTCCATCATCTTCCTCCGGAATAAAAGTACTCATATAATCGCCGCAACCGCCCTCATTTTCTTCCGGCACGACAAAGGTTAAGCGGAGCTGTACGACTCTCTCTTTCTCCTTCCACTCCAGTTTAGTGTCGGGAACAATAATTTGGTAGTCAACCGGTTTCTTCCGAAGGCAAACCGCCTGCTCATTAGATAATTTTTCCACCTTCAAATTTCCTTCGCCCGCCAAAGTTAACATTTCCGTCGCGTTAAGCGCCGCCGATCCTGACGCTTCGGTCTTTTGAAATCCGCCGGCCCGGTTGTTTTCTTGCAGGCTGGAGGTAATCTTAAGCTCAAAACGCGCGCATTTGGCCGCTTTCTTGATGATGTCATCCATGTCAATGCCGGCTTCGCCATCAATGCCAAGAAGCTGGGCTAGGGTGGACAAATGGAGCATTCTCCCCGCCATTTTGGGGTCAAGTCCAGCCACGCATTTGATGGCCGCTTCATTGACCGCGTTTTTTATCGCCACAGCCAATCCGCGCAAAGCAACGTCAATTTCTGCGACAAACCGATCATCCAAACCAAGCGCCTGGGCAGATTGCAGCCACTCTAAATAGTCGTAGGCGGCTTGATCAACCAAATCGCCGTCATTTTGAGCGGAAACAACCCGCGGTTTTACCAAGGATGAATACCATTCGCCGAGCAAATCTTGGATATCGCGGAGAGCGCTTTCGCTTAAACTGTCCGGCCCGGCCTGCTGAATTAACGTCGCTATATATTGCCGCGCCTGTTTGCCCGCCGTGGAAGGAACAATTTTGGGCGCGCCACTGCCGAAATTGATCAGGCCGTAGCCGCTG
The DNA here is from genome assembly GCA_964531745.1 of uncultured Gammaproteobacteria bacterium. GTDB lineage: Bacteria > Patescibacteriota > Patescibacteriia > Magasanikbacterales > GWA2-37-8 > JACRFW01. Next base: position 39,701 of record CAZHFX010000005.1, on the reverse strand, counting down.
AATCCGCTCAAATTAAATACCGCCTGACTGCCGACGATTTTAATCGGATAAAGATAAAAATCCCGTCCTTCGCCGCTATAAGAAAAGCCAAACAAATTATTAGTATCGGTGTTTGGCGGCAAATCCACGGTTAATTGACCGGCCCTAACTAGACGCAGACCATCCGGCGACAGCGCCACGCCCGCCACGAAACTGGCTCCGGCCGACAAATCGGACAGGGAAATAATTCGTGTCAAACCAATATTTTGCGCGCCGATAACGGATTTCTCCGGCAAAACCAAAGTGGCTTTGATACTCCCGTCGCGGAGCTCAATCGTCCCGCCTTGCTGATTAATTTTTTTATTAACGCCGGCCCCGGATAAGCGCGATCCAACATTAAGCGGCTGAATCTGATCTGTAAACCGCCCTGTCAATTTGATTCCTGCCGGCTCGCCGCCTCCGCCGCCTTTACTCCAATACCAAACAGCGCCCCCGACAGCGCCAGCCAATAAAAAAATCAAAATAATCAACCCGATTTTTTTGTTCATACCAATAAACTGATTTTCCTTAAAAGAACATTACCATAATTAGAGCGGCCGAGCAATCGGCTAAACACTCGTAGCTGGAGCGACTTTTTTACACACTATACAAGAAAAACCGATTTTATGATATTATTCAAAATAACAGCTGACTTCAATAATATGAAAAAACTTATTCTGCTAGGCGCCGGTTTGCTTCTTCTCGGCGCCGGTTGCGGACCATCGCGAATAATCACCGCGGACCCGGTTACTCCGAATCCGCCAAACTCATCGCCGCCCGTCGCGACGGAAGCGCCGGCCCCAGCCGCCTCTCGCATCAAAATTTTCTTTGTCGCTTTGAGCGACAACGGAAAATCAGGTAAAGCGATCGGTTGCGGCGATAGTATTGTTGGCGTTGAGCGGGCTGTCAGCTCCCCGGAAAACGACCTCGTCGCGGCGGCACTCGCGGCGCTTTTCCAAGAAAAAAATGCTTATTACGGCGAGAGCGGGCTTTATAACAGTTTGGCGGGATCAAATTTACAAATTAAAAAAATTTCCGCCGTAAATGGCGTCTACACTGTGGAATTGAGCGGTGCCGTGAGCCTCGGCGGCAGTTGCGACGATCCGCGCTTCTACAGCCAAATTATGGAAACTATCCAGCAATTCCCAACGGTCAAAAAAGCGGAAGTATTTATCAACGGCAAAAAATTAGAAGACGTCGTTTCTGAAAAAGGATAGAAAATTATGAAAAAAAATTTCACTCTGTTGCTAATCGGGGCTTTTTTATTTTTTCCAGCGGTTAAGGCTGAAATAACGACCACTGAAGAAGAAGCAAATTCCCGGCCAGAAATCATCAAAAGCTTCTATGCTGAAACAACGCTTAATCAAAATTCTGCCGTTGATATAAAAGAAAATATAATCTATGATTTCGGCGCCGCCGAACGGCACGGCATTTTTCGCTATATACCCATAGGTTACAATGCCCGCGGCGGCAAATATAAATTACGCGTAAGTAAAATTTCAATAACAGACGCGGACGGCGCCCCCTTAACTTTTAAAATTTCCTACCCTCAAAACAAATTAAACATCAGAATCGGCGACCCGGAAAAAACTATCACCGGCCTGCGCGCTTATGCCATAAACTACACGGTAAAAAGAGCCATCAATTACTTTGATGATTACGATGAATTCTACTGGAACATAACGGGAAACGACTGGCCGGTTGACAGCGTCCAAACCAGCGCCTCCGTCATCCTTCCCGCACCGGTGCCGGAAAATCAACTAAAAATTGCCTGCTACTCCGGCAATTCCGGAAACGCCGACCCTTGCGATTCCTTCAATTACAACAAACAAAACGGACAAGTAACTTCCATTTTCTTCCAGCAGGGCTACCTGTACCGCGGGCAAGGGCTGACGGTGGTAGTGGGATTGCCTAAAGGTATTTTAACCAAACCCCCTCTTTATCTGCAAATAATATATGTCCTGTGCGACAACTGGACGCTCGGCATCCCAGTTTTGGTCTTTATTATCTGTTTTTATTTATGGTGGAAATTCGGCCGCGATCCCAAAGAACGCGGCGTCATCATAGCTGAATATGAAGCTCCTAATAAATTATCCCCCGGAGCCGTTGGCGCCATCCTAAACGGATCCGCCAAAAATAAAGAAGTTGTCGCGGAAATCATTTTTTTGGCTACGAAAGGATACCTCAAAATCACCCGCCGGCCCGCGAAAAGTTGGCTGAAAAAAAATGATTACGAATTATCTCAAGTAAAAGCTCCCGCGGAGCATGCTTTGACTCCTTGGCAAAAAACACTGTGGAACGGGCTTTTCCAAAATGGGAAAGAATCTGTTTTGCTCTCAAACCTGACGAAAAAATTCTACGACAATTATATAAAAATGCGCGACCAGCTCTGCGACAGCTTGAAAACAAACAATTATTACACTCTCCAGCCATACACTATTAGAATGGGCTACTATGTCGCCGGCCTTATCATCTCCATCGGATCATTGGCGATCTTGGGTATAGCCAATGCTTATATTTCTTTGAGCGTTCTGCTGGCTGGCATCATCATAATTTTCTTTGGCCGCGTCATGCCCCAGCCAACCAAACGAGGAGCGGAAATAATGGCCAAAATCAAAGGTCTCAAATTATATATGACAGTGGCCGAGAAAGATAGAATCAAATTCCACAACGCTCCAGAAAAAAATCCCCAGCATTTTGAAGAATTATTGCCTTACGCCATTGCCTTAAAAATTGAGAAGGGCTGGGCAAAACAATTTAAAAACTTAAAAATGCAAGAACCGGAATGGTACCGCGACCCTGGCCATCCGAGCTTTAATGCCTGGCTGTTAATCTCCAATCTGCGCGGTTTCCAAAACAGAACGAACAGCACCATACTAAACACACAAAAAAATTCAGGGGGGGCCGGCGGCGGGAGAAGCGGGTTTGGCGGCAGAGGATCGTCCGGTGGCGGTTTCGGCGGCGGCGGGGGCAGCGGCTGGTAAAAAAGATGTATGTATGTATACACGAAAAACCAATTTTATGATATTATACCTGTAATTTCATCCGCGATAAATGCGGATATTACCGTGATGGCAAACAAATGCTATGACTATTCAAACGATTTTTAATCGTATCCAAGAAATTAAAAAGGAACAAAAAAAAATCCGCGCTGGCTATCACGAAGCTCTCAGCGGCTCCAGTGAATATCAGGAAATAACGGAAAAACTAAAAACCTTTCGCGAGCGGCGCAAACAAATTGAAAACGGCATTAAACAAAATTTCCACTCCGAGTGGACCAAACTTGAAGATTACGCCATTGATTAAGAATCAGAAGCGACCCTGCTCTCAGACGCGGCTTTGACCAAACTGATGAAAGGCGAAACGGTACAGGTGTCCGATGAATATAACAACAACTACGAACCGACTTTCTCGGTTAAATTCAAAAAAACCGGCTAAAAAAATCTTCCGACCCGCCTTGACTTTTGCCTTTTTTCCAGATAGTATACGGAAACTTATGTCAGGGTAGCTCAGCTGGTTAGAGCGTAGCATTCATAACGCTAAGGTCGCGGGTTCGACTCCCGCCCTTGACACTAAAAAAAAATATAGTATACTATTGCCAGTTCAAAAGCCTGGATCCAATTTCTGGGTTCAGCAAAGCGCAGGGAGACAACCATGCCGGTTCCAAACGCAACTGTCAATGCCATTCGCGCGCTGGAGAGGCGCCGCCCGCCGGTACCTCTGCCGCCTGAAGGAAGATACTTCATCGGAAACACGCCCGCTCACCCGGTGTTGATTGTCCCTGGAATGGCGGATGCACCCATTCTGGTCCTCGCCTTGAGCGAGCACAGAAGCCAAATGCCTCCGCTTCGTTGTCAGCCGGAGAACCGTCCGCACCGCGTCATGCTCGTCCGCCCGGCAACAAACGAAGAGAAAGCGAGCTGGAGAAGAAACCCCGGAGCGCCCAATCCAGATCGTCTCATGACCCTTGAAACGCTGGCCACTGCGGGCGGGCGCGGCCGATTCGCGCTCGACACTCCCATGCAATTCGTCAGCTACCTTCCGTCAATCTAACGGCAGACAACAACCACCCGACCGCGTTGCTCTCAAAATAGTCCTCATTAGGACATATTGGCCCGAGAGCGTAAAAATCAGGGCCTGCTTCACCAGAGGACAGGAACACTGTTCATTTCTTCTGGAAAAACCCCGAAACCTCGGGGTTTTTAGTTGCAAAAAACCAAAATAATGCTAAAATACTGCCACTATGTACATACTTGGAATTGAATCATCCTGCGACGACACCTCCGTGGCTCTGCTTAAATGTTCGCCCCAAGGCCATATTATCATCTCCGAAAAAACCGCTTCGCAAATTGATATCCACAAAAAATATGGCGGCGTGGTTCCGGAAATTGCCGGCCGCTTGCATGCGGAAAAAATTATTCCACTCGTTGAAGAGACGCTTAAAAAACAGCCCAAACCCGACGCCATTGCCGTTACCACCGGTCCCGGGCTCGTAACCGGCCTTTTGGTGGGTGCTACCGCCGCCCAAACGCTCTCCTACGCTACTAACATCCCTCTTGTTGGCGTCAACCACCTTGAGGGGCACATTCACTCGGTAGAGCTTGCGCCAGAGGGCGCCCTCGGCGAACCTATAGCCAATTTCCCCGCCATGGCTTTGGTAGTTTCCGGCGGCCACACCGAGCTTATTCTGATGGAAGACCGCGGTAATTATAAAATTCTCGGCTCTACCAAGGATGACGCCGCCGGCGAATGTTTTGATAAAGTCGCGAAACTCCTCGGCCTCCCCTACCCGGGCGGACCGCAAATTTCCAAATTAGGCAGAACCGGCAACCCGCAAGCAATAAATTTCCCCCGACCGATGATTGAACAAGAAAACTGTGACTTCAGCTTTTCCGGGTTGAAAACCGCCGCCCTCTATTGGCTCCGCGATCACCCTGTCATCCTGAGTGAAACGAAGGATCCCTTAACATTGCCAAGCAAAGGGATTCTTCGCTCCGCTCAGAATGACAAAATCGTGACCATTAATGATTTCTGCGCCAGCGTGGAACAAGCGATCGTTGATATCTTGATAATTAAAACACTGCGGGCGATTGAAAACTACCGGCCAAAGACAACTATTCTCGCCGGCGGCGTCGCCGCCAACCAGAAACTCCGTAAAACTCTCGCTCAAAAAATGTCCTCAAAATATCCGCTATCCGCTATCCGAGTTCCGGAGCTCGCCTATTGTATGGATAACGGCGCCATGATCGCCGCCGCCGGGTATTATCACGCCCGCAATAAAAAATTCACTCCGTGGAGCGAACTCGCCGTAAATCCAAATTGGAAAATTAACCAAAACAAAAACTAATTATCGCATCCGGAAATTTTTTCCACGCCAGCTGACGCCTTCAACGCCTGTCTAAGATCGCTCCCGCCGTTCACCGCGTAGGATGTTTTAATTCTATTACCGGCTATCTTCAAATACACAATTTTCTCACCGGGAAATTGCTTAAAAATCAATTTAATGACGTCAGCCTTGGCTTTTAGTTCTTCAGCCGTCAGCGTTATCTCTACGCCGCCGGCGGTTAGAGCCTCCACCACCTCGGGTTTTACGTACTGGCGGATAGAAGACTCGCCTTTGTTCACCGCCAATTGAGAAAGCATAGCCTGAGCATTTTCCTTGGTTATCACATACGCCCGCTCTACGAACAATTTATCATCGCCTTCTTCTTCAGAAGTGCGGCCGACCACGCACACCGAACGCCCCTCCATCCAAATATCTTTGGTCGTTTCATATGTTTTCGGGAAAACCAGCAATTCTAAACTGCCAGTGACATCCTGAATTGTTATAAACATCATCGCCGCCCCCTTGCGGGTAATTTTTTTCTTT
>CAZHFX010000005.1:0-33804 GCA_964531745.1 uncultured Gammaproteobacteria bacterium | reverse complement strand
GCTGTCAATCACCCCGCCCACCACCACCCACTGCTTGCGCCTCTGCGCGGGCAAATCGTTCACCGTGGTCAAAACCGGCTCCAAAATCTTCTGAAAATAAGCGAATGGATGCGCTGTCACATAAAGCCCCAGCAGCTCTTTTTCCCATGTCAATTTTTCCTCAGCCGTCGCGTTGGGCGCCGAAGCAAGCCGCAACCTCACGCGCGTATCAATAGTACTGCCGGCAAATAATGAATGCTGTTTGGTATCTTTCTCTTCTTGATCGGCGCGCGCGAACGAAAGAATCGCCTCAATATTGGCAAGCAACGCCCCGCGGTCATACCCCAAACTGTCAAGCGCTCCACACTCCACCAGGCTCTCCAACGATTTTTTATTCAAATCCTTATCATCAACGCGCGTCAGGAAATCTTCCAAACTTTTATACTGCCCGTTCTCTTTTCGCTCCCGATAAATGACATCGGCTATGTGCTCACCCAAATTTTTAATGCCATTCAGACCGAACCGAATATGCGCCGGATTCTCGCCGGCGGCGCTAATCATGGCGAAACTCTTGTAACTCTGGTTAATATCGGGCGGCAAAACTTTAATACCCAAACGGGCGCATTCATGTATAATCGGAGGCACTTTATCAATATCGCCGCTCTCGGCGATTAAGACCGCTGCCATGTACTGAATAGGAAAATTCGCTTTAAGATAAGCGGTTTGGTAGGCAACGATAGCATAGCTCGCGGCGTGCGCCTTACCGAATCCGTAGCCGGCAAACGGCTCAATCAGCTCCCATAGCCGATGAATTTTAAGATCGGAAACACGCCCAAATTCGCGACAGCCTTTAAAAAATTTTTCTTTCTGTTTGCTCATCTCCTCGGGAATTTTTTTGCCCATCGCTTTCCTAAACTTATCCGCTTCTTCCCAATTATACCCGGCCAAATGAATGGCGGTTAAGAGCACATCGTCTTGATACACAATCAGCCCCAGCGATTGATCTAGATACTCTTTCATGCGCTGGTCAAGGTACTCAATCATCTCCGGATTATTCTTGCGCCGGATATACTCTGGTATAGACTCCATCGGACCAGGCCGGAAAAGCGCCACCATGGCCATAATATCAAAAATATTTGTCGGCTTAAGCTCTTTCAAATAGCGGGTCATTCCTGAACCGGCCAGTTGAAACACGCCGACGGTTTCGCCGCGCGCGAGCATGTCATAAGTTTTTTTGTCATCCCACGGGTCAAGATTGTAAATATCAATTTTCCGGCCGGTCGTTTTTTCAATAATCTCCACCGCGTGCCCCAAGATAGACAGGTTGCGAATGCCTAAAAAATCCATTTTCAAAAGACCGGCCGCCTCCACCGCGTGCATTTCGTACTGGGTGACAATTTTTTCTCCGCCCGATTCGTATTGAATCGGGGTAAAATCGGTTAACGGGGATGGCGCGATCACCACTCCGGCCGCGTGAATAGAGGTATGGCGGGCGCACCCTTCAATCTTTTGCGCCAAATCAATCAGCCGCTTGACCTGCGAGTTGGTGGCGTAGAGAGTCTTCAGCTCCGGCTCCAAATCAAGCGCTTTAGCAATAGTCATCTGAAAACCCTGGGCGCCGAAAGGAATGAGTTTGGAAACATGATCGCAGAAAGAATAGCTGAAACCGAGAGCCCGGCCGACATCGCGGATACTCCCGCGCGCCGCCATCGTCCCAAAAGTAATAATCTGCGCCACTTTGTCCGCGCCGTACTTTTTGGTGACGTAGGCCACCATCTCATCGCGCCGGTCATCGGCAAAATCAGCGTCAACATCAGGCGGGCTGGGGCGAGAAAGCGTTAAAAAACGTTCAAACGGAAGTTTAAAATAGAGCGGATTGACGGTGGTAATGCCCATGGCATAAGCCACGATTGACCCGGCCGCCGATCCGCGAGTAGTTTCAATGATGCCGTGTTCGCGGGCATAACGCACATAATCCGCCACTACCAAAAAATACGGCGCGTAGCCCTTTTTCGCGATAATGCCCAGTTCATAATCCACCCTGGCCCGCACCGCATCGGTAAAATCAGTCATCTCCGGCAACCGGCGCAACACTTCAGCGCGCAAATGCTCATCGGCTGTCTTGCCAACCGGCAAATCAATGGCCGCGAAATGCCACTTATTAAGCTCCAGCTTCAAATCAACGCGCTCGGCGATTTTCACGGTATTCTGAAGCGCTTCCGGCAGATGCCTAAAACGGCCGGCAATTTCACTGCCGCTGGCCATGGAAAAATCCACGGCCGCGGACGTCGGACGGTTCGGCTCGTCCAGCGTGCGTCCGTCACGAATACAGGTTAAAATATCTTGCGCCTCGGCATCATCCGGGTGAAGATAGTGGGCATCGCGAGTAACCACGAGGGGAATATCAAGCTGTCTCCCTAGTTCAACTAAGTCGGCATTCACCTTCATTTGCCCGGATAAATCCGGCAAATCGCCGAGCTCAAGAAAAAAATTATCCGGACCGAATAATTCTTTATATTCAAGCGCTACCCGTTTAGCTTTCTCCCCATTATTTTCTTTTCTAAAAATAGACGCTATCTCGCCGTCAATGCACCCGGACAAACCGATCAGACCGGCGCTATGAGCGCGCAACATCGCTTTATCAATAAACGGTTTACCGCGCCACCCCTCCGTGTGAGCGCGCGACACCAAGAGCAATAAATTTTTATAGCCAACCAAATTTTCAGCCAACAGCACTAGATGATTTTCCTTATATCCAGACTGATCGGCCAAGCTCGGAGTGATATACGCTTCCACGCCGATAATCGGCTTTATCCCTTCTTTCCGACACGCTTCATAAAATTCAATCGCCCCATACAGATTTGCGTGGTCAGTCAAAGCCATGGCCTTAAAACCAAGCTTTTTGGCGGCCTTAACCAGCTCATCAACCTCGGGAAGAGCGTCAAGCAGTGAATAGTGGCTATGGACATGCAGGTGGACGAAATCGGCCATAGGGGTAAGACGAGTTCATCTTATCAGCCAAGAAGAAAGAAAGCAATCGTCCGCCTGACAACTAAAAACCCCGCACCGAAGTGGCACGGGGCTGGTTTTACGGAATTTTTTATCTTTTCACCTTCGCCGCTACTTTCTTCATTTTCTTGGCCGTGGCGGCCACAGCCTGGCGCACGGCGTCTTTGGCGGCGCTATTAAACCGATCCGTCCCGCCGCTCACCCAATCTCCCGCTTTTTTAGCCACTACTTTTTTTATGAGACTGCCCACTCCGCCGCTCGCCAGCGTTAAAAGCCCGGAAATATGTTCTACTTTACCGCGAATATAATTGATCGCTTCGGTGAGCGCCTGCAGACGGACCCGAAATTCCTCCACGATTTGATTGGCGTTGCGCAAAATACGCATCACATAATAAAAAGTCCAACATAGAAACACCGTCACCCACAGCACGCAAAACGAAATTACGAGATACAAAATATCTTTTGTAGTTTCTAACATACCGCTCCTTTAAAAATTAACATGCCTTTAGTATACCACAAAACACGGCCAACGCCTTAAAGCGTATGTGGATAAAAAATTTACTTCCTCATTTCCACCCCGTATTTTTCCTGAAGAATTTTTATAATATACGCTTCAACAGCGTCAACCTCGCCTGAAATTAACGTCCGCTCGGGACTGCCATAGGTCAAATGATATGCCAAACTTTTCTCTCCCGCCCCGACTCCTTTGCCGGCAAAGACATCAAATAATTCTACTTTCCTGATCAGCGGGTCGCTCTTTTGAAGCAAAACAGCGACCTCGCCATGGGTCGCCTCTTTTTTAATGAGAAAAGCGAGGTCGCGCGTCACCTCCGGATATAAAGAAATTGGCTGGTAAAAGGCTTGAGCGGAGGTAGCAACCATAATTTCAGCCAAGGCAGATAAATTCATCGCGCATACCCCCACACGCTCCGCTATGCCGAAAGCCGCGGCTACTCGCGGATGAAGCTCATGCGCTATCCCAGCCGCTTTTCCAGCGCACGATATGAGAGTAAGGCGGGCAGGGTGCTCCCACGGCTGCACCTTGTCTGCGGTAGCGACATCCCAAGCCATGTGTAGATTGCTAAAAATCATTTCTGCCACCCGACGGGCTTCCCGGAAGGGAATATCATTGTTCCGGCGCAGATACAAAGCCGTCAACCAGGTATCTTGGCGAGGCAACAGCTCGTCGCTGTTGCGCTCCGCTCGTGGCCCAAATTTGCCAGCTGAAAAAACACTGCCAATTTCAAAAACCCTAAGTTCCTCGCGGTTAGCCATAGCGACGCTGGCATTCTCTAAAAGATTCGGCAATAAATTTCGCCGGATATACGGCTTTTCTCTGGAAATAGGGTTATCCAATTCTAAATATTTGCCGGCCTCGTCTCCTAGCTTGGCTATCTGCGCTGCGCTGACAAATGAATAATTATAAACTTCGGTGTACGCCAATTCTTTGGCCAAAACATCATGCGCCATTCTAATAAGCGCGAGCAAATCATTTTTCGGTGGCGGACTAATCGGGAAAACCGGCAGTGTCGCCGGAATTTGTTCATAACCATAAATACGCGCCACCTCTTCCACAATATCCTCCGGAAGGGAAATATCTTTAGTGGCGCGCCACGAAGGAATCGTCACCACAAGCACCCCTTTCTTTTCCTGCGCGCCAAAACCCAGCCGCGACAAAATGCCGACGATCGTCTTCGCGGGTAACGCGACACCGATTTTTTGTTCAAAAAAATTAAGGGGAATAACCAATGGACCGGTAAATAAAACCGGTTTGCCAACTTCCGCTATCTGGCTCGTTACCCGGGCTGTCGGGCAAAGCTCGCGCACCAGCGCGACCATGCGCTCCAAAGCTAATGAACACAAATTGTGATCAAGGCTTTTTTCAAACCGCGCCGACGAATCACTGCGCAGGCCCAAACGGGTAGAGGTCCGGCGAATGCTCCCCGCGTCAAAATTGGCGGCTTCAATAATAATCTCCGCAGTCTGGCTACTGATGCCGCTATCCAGCCCGCCCATGATACCGGCGATGGCGATCGCCTTCTCGGGCGTGGCGATGACCAGCATATCTTCCGTGAGCTGTCTTTCTTTCTCGTCAAGCGTCGTGATGCTTTCCCCCGACCGGGCGCTCCGCGCCACAATTTCATCGCCGATAATTTTTCTGTCAAAAGCGTGCATAGGCTGGCCCAAATCAAACATCACAAAATTAGTGGCATCCACGATATTATTGATGGAACGCACACCGACCGCGGCCAATTTTTCCTTGAGCCAGACCGGCGATGGCCCCACTTTGACGCCGCTCATGGCCACGGCCATATATTTAGGGCAGGCCGCCTGATTTTCCACGCGCACTCTCAAATTAACGCCGCTTCCCTTTTTTACGCCCGCGGCGATAATTTTTTTCGTCTGATACGGCTGGATGGCGCGGTTGGTCAAAGCCGCCACTTCGCGAGCCAGACCATAATGCCCCCAGAGATCAGGGCGGTTGGAAAGCGACTTGTTATCAATTTCTAAAATAACATCGTCCAATTTTAAAGCCTCCGCTAGCGGCGCGCCGGCCTTTAGCTTAAGCGCAGACAAATCAACAATTTCTATTTCTTCTTTCTTGGGAAAACGATCCAAAAGGCCAATCTCATCGGCGCCGCAAATCATTCCAAATGATTCCACACCGCGAATTTTTACTGGAGAAAGCTCCACGAGGTCGCCCTCGCCATGCCATTTCACTTTTGCCCCCACTTTGGCCGCCGCTACCATCATCCCCGCCGCCACATTTGACCCGCCGCAGACGATCTGGACGGTTTCGCTGCCGATATCAACACGGCAAACTTTAAGCTTGTCGGCATTGGGGTGTTTTTCACACGCTGTTACTTTGCCCGCCACAACATTTCTAAGACTCGCCCCGAGTTCAATTAATCCTTCCACTTCCACTGTGCTAAATTTTAATTTCTCCGCGACTTCCGAAGCCGTGACGGAATCCGGCAAACGAACAAATTCTTTAAGCCAATTGAAACTTATAAGCATACGCTATCTCTATATATTTTATTTCTTGCCGCCGCGGCAAAATGATAAAAATACTTTTCCAAATCTTCCGGAGTCGTTTGATATTCTTGATGGCCATAAAAGGTATCGACGCAGACTTCTCGCGAACGGCAGATCTCCCGCAACCGGCCACCGCGCCAACGGCTGTCGCTCAAAGTCAAATCCAGAAGTTCAAAGGCCCTCTCCAGCGCTTTTACCTTGCGCTCCGCGTTTCCTTGTCGCCAGGCCTCCGCCGCCCGTCCCACTTCACTGCCAATGTTTCCCAGCTGTTCCATCAGCGATAAGCCAAACCACCGTCCAGCCGCCATTCCAGCGTGCAGTGTACTCGGCATATATTAGCTGACTAACCGGCGCACGATCGCCAAAATTTTTTTCCGTTTGCTCTCGTCCTCAACCCCGCGCGAACGATTGCCCTGCCGTGGGCGGATATTAATCATTGAATCAAACTCCACTCGTTCCGGCTCGAGCGCGTCCGGGTAAATATTTATTCCCCAGAGATTCGCCTGTTCAGAACCGCGCTCCAAAAGCCAGGCCTCGGCATCGGCATGCATTTCGGCGCCAATGGCCATTACGCCCTTTTCTATATCAACCACGGCTTTGACCATATCGCCAAAGCCATTGATGGCTATTTCTTTTAAATCCGCCAGAGTTATTTTTTCAGAAACTAATCTGATGGAGGTATCCATACTAAAACTGTTCAAGAAAACGCAGGTCGCCGCTTTCCAAAAGTCGGACATCATCAATGCCATATTTAAGCATCGCCAGGCGGGTGAGGCCAAAACCAAACGCAAAACCTTGGTACACCTTGTGGTCAACGCCGCCTTCCTTTAAAACATTGGGGTGCACTAGCCCGGCGCCAAAAATTTCCAGCCAGCCGGTATTTTTACAGACGCGGCAACCCTGACCGCGGCACAATAAACAGGTTACTTCTCCGCGCACGCCAGGTTCCACGAAGGGATAAAATTTTGGCATTAAACGAATTTTGGTATCTGGACCATACAAACTTTGGGCGACTGCTTCTAACGTCGCTTTTAGATGTGAAAAATTGATGCCTTTGTCTACTGCAAAACCTTCCAGCTGATAAAACGTGTGCTCATGGCGCGCGTCCGTAGCTTCATTGCGGAAACATTTACCGGGGACAACGGCGCGAATCGGCGCTCCATATTTTTGCATGGCGCGTACTTGCACCGGCGAAGTTTGCGTGCGCATCAGCCAGTCCTTATGCCCTTTGATATACAGCGTATCCTGCATATCGCGCGCCGGGTGTGTTTCGGGAATATTCAAAGCGGTGAAATTGTAATAATCGCTTTCCAGTTCAGGCCCGTCTAACACCATGTAACCCAGGGAAGTAAATAAATCTTCCAACGAACGCTGAATTACGGTAACGGGGTGCGAATGACCGCGTTTAATTATTGGCAAAGCTGGTTCGGTAATATCAATACGCTCAGTTTCCGCGGCGGCTTCCCAGGCGATATTTTCTAAAACATCGCGTTTTTTAATAATGGCCGCGCCCAAAACACTCTTCACCTGGTTCAACCTCTCTCCCGAGGCTTGGCGTTCCTCGAGAGAGATGTTTTTCAGCCCCTTCATAAGCTTGGTTATTTCGCCCTGGGCCCGTCCAAAAAATTTATTCTCCAGCTCATCAAGCCGAGATGCACTCTCCGCGGATTGAATCGCGCCGAGCGCTTCATTTTTAAATTGCTCCAAATTTGATCGCATATATTATCAAAATATTTTATCCCACACCGAAGAAAAAACACCGGTAAAAACGCTTAGGTCTTTCACTGTTACCGCCACTACCAATAACATCAGAAAAACAAAACTCGCCGCATGAATAAAATGCTCCACTCGGGGAGCGACCGGGCGCCGCCGCAAACTGTTAAAAATTACGAACAGCAATCGCCCGCCGTCCAGCGCCGGAATCGGTAAAATATTCAACACTGCCAAATTGAGCGACAACAGCGCCGCGAACTGCAGTAAATAAACAATGCCCATACGGGCCGCTTCCCCGGTCATGACCGCCACTCCTACCGGCCCGGACACCGCTCCAGTCACGCCGGCGCCAATAACGATGCCCTTAATCAAATACCCAAAAGCAAAAACTATTTCCTTGATATATAGACCGGCTGTCATCACCCCCTGATAGATAGCTTGCGGCCAAGGATACTTTACCAAACCGGTTTCCACCAGCGCCACGCCAATGCCGCCGCGGCCGGTGTCGGCATATATAGCCGGATGAATTTTTTTAACAATCCGCTCGCCGTTTCTTTCCACCGCGACCGGCACCTCTTCATCGCGATGCGCGTCAATATATTTTTGAAGATCGGCCAGACGCGGATGCTCTAAAGCGCCAACACCGACAATGACATCGCCGACGGCCACGCCGGCTACTGAAGCCGGTTTGCCTGCCAGCACCTGAATAACTCGCAAATCCGTCGCCCCGGAAACCGGAGCGCCCGGCTCCACTACCGAAGGAAACCCGACCATGAACCCGACAGATAAAAGAATCACCGCCAAAACCGCGTTCATCGCCACGCCAGCCAAGAGCACGATAGCTTTCTGCCAGGCTTTTTTCGCGCTGAAACTGTCCGAATCCAGCGCTTCGCCGGAATCAGCGTTCTCGCCTTTAATGCGCACAAAACCGCCAAGAGGAATAAGATTGATAGAATACAAAGTAGATGCGGCTTCGCCTTCCGCTGGCGCGCCGCGCCCCCAAACAATCTTCCATCGCTTAACGCCGCCCGGCAAACGGCGGATGCCAAAAAGCCGCGGCGGGAAGCCAAATCCAAATTCCTGCACCGTTATTCCCTGCGATCGGGCAACTATAAAATGCCCCCATTCATGGGACAAAACCAAAGCGGCCAAAACTGCTAAAAAAACCAATAATGTAAACATGCCTCTTGCTATTTTTTACTTACTCATTATATACTACTTATGCTAAAAAGCAAGGTTATTATTTTATATAGTCTAATATACTATGAATACCACTGCCATCATCGTCAGCGTCGCGGCCATCATCGTTTTATGGCTTATCTTCACTTACAACGGGCTCATTCGCTCCAAAAATCGGGTAGATGAAGCCATAAGCGACATTGATGTCCAGCTCAAACGGCGCTACGACCTTATTCCAAATCTTGTTGAAACCGTAAAAGGCTACATGACGCATGAACGAGAAACTCTGGTTAAGCTAACGGAAGCCCGCACCGCCGCCATGGCCGTACACGACAATAAGGATGCCACGCTTGCCCAAAAAGAGCAGGCGGAAAATATGTTAAGCGGCACGCTCAAAACGCTCTTTGCCGTTTCAGAAAATTATCCGGAACTCAAAGCCAGCCAAAACTTTTTACAATTACAAAGCGAGGTTACAGACACCGAAGACAAAATTCAGGCCTCCCGCCGCTTCTACAACGGCAACGTGCGCGATTTCAACACAAAGATTCAGGTATTCCCAACCAATACGATTGTCGGCCTGTTGCATTTCGTCAAATACGATTTCTTCCAGGTCGCCGAAGGCGAACGTCAAAATGTACAAGTAAAATTCTAAAAATGGCTCTCGCCTACACTGAAATCAATTCCAACAAACGCCACTCCGTTATTTTAATGACGATCTCAATCGCCGTTATTATTGGCCTCGGTTATATTTTCAGCCGGGCAACGCAGGACAATACCTATACCATGGTATGGATCGCTATAATTATTTCTCTTTTCAGCACGCTCATTTCTTACTACCAAGGCGACAAAATCGCTCTTTGGAGCAGTGGCGCCAAACTAATTGAAAAAAATGACAATCCGGAAATTTACCGTTTAGTGGAAAACCTGGCCATCACTGCCGGGCTTCCCGGCCCCAAAATCTATATCATTAATGATCCGGCCATCAACGCCTTCGCCACCGGCCGCAAACCAGAGCTGGCCTCTGTCGCCATCACCACCGGTGCTATCCAAAAATTAGAAAAAACCGAACTGGAAGGCGTTCTGGCTCATGAATTATCACACATTGGAAATTACGATATCCGCTTTGAAACTCTAGTCGCGGTCATGGTCGGCGCCATCGTCATTATGGCCAACATTTTCCTGCGCAGTCGTTTTTTATTTGGCGACCGGCGCAGTCGCGACAATAGCGGCGGTCAAATCGCCATGATCTTTATGATCGCCGGCATTGTGCTCGCCATCATCTCCCCGCTTATTGCCGAGCTCATCAAACTGGCCGTTTCGCGCCGCCGCGAATATTTGGCCGATGCTTCCGGCGCGCTCCTCACCCGCTACCCAGCCGGCCTCGCGAACGCATTACAAAAAATCGCCGAGGACAACCTGGCGACTACCACCGCCTCCACCGCCACCGCGCACCTTTACTTCGCCAACCCGTTTAAATCCGGCGGCGTGCGCAATTTATTTTCAACACATCCACCTATTAACGAGCGTATTAAAAAATTGAATGAGATGGCAGGATAAAAAAGGGCACCACCATGGCTCTTTTGTTTTGTGTCTTATTTTATCAACGCGCTCACTTCGGCCACTTTTTCTTTCATCGCTTTTTCTGTCGGAGCCTCCAAATTCAAACGCAACATCGGCTCGGTGTTGCTCACCCGGACATTAAACCAGCCCCAATCAAACTGCATCCAAAGGCCGTCTAAATGAAAACCTTTTACTGCCTCTTCGCTGTATTTTTCTTCAACCCGCTTCATAATCTATGTCTGATCAAAAAACTCCCCGCCAAAGGCGTGCCCGCCTTTGGCGGAAAAATTAATCTCGCCGGAATGCCAATATTTTTGGAACGGTTCAACAAGCCTGCTTAAAGTTTTTTTCTGGCGGGAAAGAGCCTGTAATATATAAAGAAAAGATAAATCGGACGATTCCAAATCGTACATATCATGATAATACAGATGAAGAGAAAGCTCGCTCCCGAAAACCGCGCCGTTTTCTTTCATCCGTTTTTTAATATTGGCATGGCCGACCATTGACATCTCCACTGTTCCTTCGGCTTCGCGCCAAACCTCTGGAACAATCTGACTGGAGCGCAAATCGTAGAGCATATGCGCCTGCGGGTGCGCTCGAAGCACCTCCAAACCAACCAAAGCGCCAACAAATGAAGCATCAACCACTCTCCCCCGCTCATCCACCAAACCGATTCTGTCGGCATCGCCATCCAACGCGAACCCAAAATCGGCGCCGACCGCCGTCACGCGGCGTTGCAGAGCCGCGAGCGTTTCCACTTTGAGCGGATTAGCTTCGTGATTGGGAAAAGTGCCGTCTGGCTCCAAAAAAAGATACTCTACATTCACCGGCAATGACTCAATAAGTTTAGGGAAAGTGGTCTTGGCCATTCCATTTCCGGCATCAATAACCACCTTGAGCGGACGAATGGTTTGCGGTGAAATAATGGAAAAAATTTTTTTAAGATACTCCGGCAAAACATCAAACATTTTAACGGCACCCGAGTGGGGAATATCTAAAAATTGCCCGCGCTCCACCAGTTCGCGCATTTCCCCCATGCCGCTTTGCCCACCCACCGGCAGACCGTTCCCTAATGTCAACTTGAAACCATTATATTGCGCCGGATTATGGCTCGCGGTCACCATAATACCGCCGGCATGTTCCGAATAATGAGCGCAGGCAAAATTAAACAAGGGAGTTGACACCAACCCCACGTCTACCACGTCAACTCCTTCCGCTTCAATACCTTGGATAATCGCTTTCGCAAAAAAAGGACTCGTCTGGCGCATATCTCTTCCCACTACCACCGCCTGGCCGTCTTTGAGGAGCGCGCGCCGACGCAAAAATACGACAAAAGCGCGCCCCAATCTATAGGCAAACTCCGTGGAAATCTCTGTGTCCGCTAAACCGCGGATATCATATGCTTTAAAAATGTGGCTGGGAAAGGCCATAAAAAACTCTTCTTATTTTTGACGAAAAAGCATTTTCATTATATAATGAAAACATAGAAACAGCAATAAGCCAAGCAAACCCTTCCGCTTGCTTAATTTGCTTACAAACTTACTCTGCCCACCCGCAACGACTTCGTCGTAGCGAAGTCGGGCGGGTTTAATTTGCTTCAATTATGAATTTACTTGATCGTTTCTCCGCCCACCTGCGCGACATTTTGGCTCAAAGCATCCATTTAAGCGTGGAATTACATCACATGGAAGTAGAGCCGATTCATCTATTTTTCAACCTTCTAAACCAAAAGGGGTCGGTAGCCGCGGAAATAATGCATCGTTTTAAAATTACCTCGTCCTTGGTTGAAAAAATCATTATTACCTTGCCGGCACGCGCCGAAAGGCCTAATACCGCCTCGCGCAACCCCGTCGAATTAGTTTTAACCCCGCTCGGGAACGGAGCCAAAATTACGCTTGAAAAAGCCATCACCATCGCCGAAGAAAATCATCACAACTACATCGGCACCGAACATCTGCTCGCCGCCCTTATTTTTTTAAATGATCGGCGCATTAACGATATTTTAACCGCCCAAGCCATTGACCGCAACGATCTAAACCGGCAAATTGAAACCGTGCTGGCCAATGCCGGCCATTTCCCTCGTTTAGGCGACATCCGCGATATGGTTGAACATTTTGAAGAACATAACCCCATTGACTCCGCGCTAGATCAATTGGAGCCGGCGAAAGAAGGAAAGAGAGGGCGGAAAAAAGACAGCGCGCTGGATTTTTTTGCCACCGACCTTACCGACCAAAAAACGCAGAAAACCATTGACCCAGTCATCGGGCGGGAACGTGAAATAGAACGAGTCATCCAAATTCTCTGCCGCCGCACCAAAAACAACCCGCTCCTTTTGGGCGAACCGGGTGTCGGCAAAACTGCCATTGTAGAGGGGCTGGCCAAAAAAATCCTCGCGGGTGATGTCCCCGATTTATTGCTCAACAAAAAAATTTACTCGCTTGACCTGGGTCTCCTCATAGCCGGCACCATCTACCGCGGCGAATTTGAGGCGCGTTTGCGCCAAGTTATTGAGGAAGTCGTGAATAACCAGAATATCATCATCTTCATTGACGAACTGCACAACATCGTCGGCGCCGGGTCCAACCAAGGGGCGATGGACGCGGCTAATTTGCTGAAACCGGCCCTCTCCCGCGGTCAAATTCGCTGTATTGGCGCCACCACGCCCGCTGAATATAAAAAATACATTGAAAACGATGCCGCGCTAGAGCGGCGCTTCCAGACGGTTATTGCCAAAGAGCCGAGCGCCGAAGATGCCGTAAAAATCCTCAACGGCCTCAAAGAAAATTACGAACTCTACCACCGCATTACTATCACCCAACCGGCGATTGCCGCGGCGGTAAAACTCTCCGAGCGCTACATCACCAATAAATTTCTGCCGGACAAAGCCATTGATCTGCTGGATGAAACCGCCGCGGCCAAACGGCTATCAGTAAAACGGACTGCCGCCTCAACCAAGCTCTTCCGTCTGGAAAGAGAACTAGAAAAAACGACCCTGGCCAAAGAGGCGGCGGCCGGCAACGACCGTTTTAACGAGGCGGTAGAATTAAAAAATAAAGAAGAAAAATTGCGCGCCGAAATCAAACAGGCTGTCCTAAAATCCAAGAACGAAAAAATAATCCGGTTTGGCGCCATCACCGAACGCGATATCGCCGAACAAGTGGCTAAGATCACCGGCACACCACCTGCCGAGCTTATGCTTGATTCTGCCAATGCCTTAACTGCGCTGGCCGACCGCCTAAAACACTATGTTATCGGCCAAGATGCAGTTATCACCCAAGTTAGCCAGCTCATTCGCCAAGCCAAGCTCGGCCTCGGGAACCCGGACCGGCCGCTGGCGTCGTTCTTGTTTGTCGGTGAGAGCGGTGTGGGCAAAACCGAACTTGCCAAAGCCGTGGCGCTTGCGCTGTACGGCAGCCCGGACGCGCTCATTAAGCTAGATATGAGTGAATTCAACGAAAGTTTCGGTGTGTCAAAACTCCTTGGTTCCCCGGCCGGGTATGTGGGCTACAAAGAAACCAACCATTTCACCGACAAATTAAAAATGAACCCCCATTCCGTGGTGGTGTTTGATGAAATAGACAAGGCACACCGTGATATCGTTAAACTACTGCTACAAATTTTGGAAAATGGGGTGATCACTGATTCCACCGGTAAAAAAATATCTCTAAAACATGCTATACTAATACTTACCACCTCGCTCGGAGCCGCCGATATGAAAAAAGGCTTGCTCGGCTTCGGCGGCGGCGCCACCAAAACTGAAACACACTCCCATGCGTTGGAAAAACTGAAAGACTACTTCTCGGTTGAGGTCATCAATCGTCTGGACCAAATCTGCTTTTTTGAATCGCTGAAAAAGCCGGAACTGGTGGCGATCGCCGCGCTGGAGCTAGAAAGTTTCAACAACCGCCTCAAGACCTACCACACCACTCTCTCTTCCGACAAAAAAGTGCTGGAATGGATAGTGGCCCAACTGCCACCCAACCAAATGGGCGCCCGAGCCGTGCGGCAATATATCCGAAATCAAATTGAGGCCTTAATATCGGAAATTATTCTCCAAGGAAAAATCAAGAAAAAATACACTCTAACCGTCGGAGAAAAAACACTCGCGCTTAAATAACTAGCCGCGCTCATATGGCGGAAAAACCACCGACGCTCGACCGTTTTGAGCAGGGGCGCGCCGCCGCCGAGGTTGGTCGGGACCAACAAAAACAATTCCAGCCATACGGAGAGAATGAAGAAGCCGGACCGGGCAATCTGATGAAAGGAGACATCGGCGAACCGACGCCGACCGGCCAACCGGCTGGATCTCCAGAAACTGGACCAAATCAACAAACTCCCGAACAGCTTAAAGATGACAATGCCCAACGCCGGGCGGCGGAAAAAATGGAGCGGGATCGCCAGCGCTCTAATGCCCGCCGAAACGAGCTCAATCAATCTCTGCGGCCAGCGGGGGCGCTAAAAGGGTTTTTGAACCAAAAAAAAATAAAACAACTGACTAAAGAAAAAAAAGAAAAGGACGAAGAATTGACTAAAAAAAAGAAAAAAATAAATAAACTCAAAGTCAAATGGTGGCAGTGGCTGATCCTGCTCTTCAAATTACTTCTCTCTATTTTTGGAATCGGCGTACCGCTTACCGCCTTACAATTAGAAGAAATGAGCCGAAAATCGCTGGAAGTAAAATTGCTGAAAAAACAGGCGAAGGAATTAAAAAAAGACATTGATAATATCAACATTAAAATATACAATCTGCAAAATGTGATAAAACTGCAGGCGCAGAAAGACATACAAGAAGCTCAAACATCGGCGCCTCCGGCTTGAAAATACCAATAGCATATAAATTCGCTCTATGAACTCCACGCTCAAACGTATCTTACTCATCCTCGGCCTGACCATAGTAACTGCTCTGATTGGTTTCGGTTTATACCTCGCTTTCAAAAAAGCTCAGGTGCCTCTGGCCCCTCCTTCAACAGGGCCTGCCGCCCCCGGGGGCCAACTTCCCACGGCCGGTGGCCGCCCGGCGCCCGGTGCTGAAGGACAACCAACGCCCGCTGGCGGCTTGCCCACGGCCGCAGTAACTACTCCCGGTGTCGCCGCCCCGGGTTACTATCGGCCCGAACCTATCACCAAAATAACCACCGACCAGACACTTTATGCCTCAATGAATGAAGGCGGCAATTTACGTTACAACAACGCCGCTGATGGCAAATTTTACACGGTAAAAGATGGGGTGGCAACGCCGCTTTCCGACCAGGTTTTTTATAACGTAAAAAATGTCACCTGGGCCAAAAATAAAGACAAGGCCGTCATTGAATACCCTGACTCTTCAAAAATCGTTTACAATTTTGAGACAAAAAAACAAATCAGCTTGCCAAAACATTGGGAAGATTTTTCCTTTTCCAATGATGGTAATGAAATTGCCGCCAAGAGCATCGGCCTCGCCCCGGAAAATCGCTGGCTGGTTACAACTCAAGACGACGGCACCGGCACCAAACTCATTGAGCCGCTCGGCGACAATGCCGATAAGGTTATTGTGGACTGGTCACCCAGCCGTCAAACTGTCGCCTTCTCCAACACCGGGTACCCGCTCGGAGCAGACCGGCGGGAAATACTGCTCATCGGTCTTAACCATGAAAATTTCAAAGGGCTGGTGGTGGAGGGCTTGGATTTCCAACCCCAGTGGTCGCCTAACGGCCAACAACTACTCTATAGCGTGGATAGCGCTCGCAGTGACTTCAAACCGGAGTTATGGGTGGCAAACGCCTATGGCGACGCGATTGGCAGTAACCGCCAAACGCTGGGAATCAATACCTGGGCCAAAAAATGCGCTTTTGCCGATGAAAGTACGCTCTTTTGCGCCGTGCCAAGAAATTTGCCCACCGGAGCCGGAATGTCCCCGGCGGTGGCGGCCGATGAACCAGATGATTTATATAAAATTGATTTGAAAACCGGGTTAAAAACACCAGTGGCGCTGGATCAAGATTATACTTTTGACTCCATCTCATATGACGCCACAAAAAATAAAATCCTCTTCACCGACCATCGCCAAACCGGGGCTTTCCAAGTGAATTTATAAGCCAAGCGCCCTATGCTCCTTTCATCTAATAAAAAACTATTCCTCGGCCTGGCGCTGGCTATCCTTTTGGCCGCCGGGCTTTTGGCGCGTCAAATCAAAACTGCCCGTTCCATCACCGTCAAGACAGTGGACAGACCGCTCGTGAGCCCGTTCGCCATTGAATTACCCACGACACTCGCCGATCCGCTGTTGGGGAATCCCGGCGCGCCGCTTACTCTTGTTGTCTTCGGCGACCTCTCCGACACCGGCACGCGCGCGCTCCTTGCTACTACCATCAATTTCGTCAATAAACACCCCACTGCCGTTCGTTTGATTTTTAAACCAACCTTCGGCGAGCATCTCTGGGGCGGAGCGCTTCTAGCTCATAAAGCTCTCTGGTGCTCTGCTTCCGACCGCGGATTCTGGCCCTTGTTGCAAATTTTAATAACCGAACCAAACATCAGCGAAAATGCTCTAGCCATTGCCGCCAAATCACTGAAATTGAACGATAATCAGTTGATAAATTGCACTAAACTACCAGCCACCAAACAAGCCGTTTTGAATGCCGCCGCGACAACCCGTGACAGCGGCATTGCCGTTTCTCCGGCTCTATTCGTGAATAATAAACAAATCAATCTGGAGGAGGGAGTGGAAATTGAACAAATGCTTACGGCGTTTATTCAGCCCTAGCGAATAATCATGGCCGCTAAAAAAAAACCAATCGCCATTGCTGCTATATTTTGGCTAACGTCATTATTTTTTATTTTTCCTCAAGCGACTCTGACGGCCGACAGCGGCGGCATGTGTGTCTGCGAAATTACTGTGCCGGGTTATGCTGACGAATTGGGAGGGGCCATCACGGCCGCCGAGTGCCAAAAAGATATTTCAACCGCCGAAGCCTGTAAAAAACCCGGTTGCCACTTTTTTACCGGCGCGGTCTGCGGCGTGAACGAGTCATACTTGTCGTCACAAAAAAAAATGTTGATCAAAACCACCGTTCCCTGCCGCACCGATAACGCCTGCAACCCCGCCAGGGCGGTGGGGGGCGAGGGGTTGTGCCGAAATGTTGACCAAAAGGTGTGTTGGATGAACGACGCCGCCTACAACAAATGGCGCGAGAACGAAAACCCCGATAAAGCGGCTTTTTCGGCGATAGCGGCAGATTTGGGGATTAAAAAACCGCTTTTAGAATTTCATATCCCCGGTCTTTCCTTTACGGATGTCCAAAATACCCTGGACAGCGAAGGTTATATTCATTTGCCCTATATCGGCGAGCTGGTGGCGGCAATTTATAAATTCGGCCTGGCGGTAGGCAGTATCATGGCCGCCGTGATGATTATCATGAGCGGAGTCCGAATTATTCTCTCCGCCGGCGGCGAAGGAAAGGTGGAAGGATATAAACGAATCGGCCAAATAGTTGTCGGCCTCGTCATTATGTGGGGCTCCTACGCCATTCTCTACACCATCAACCCCGACCTGGTAAATTTCAAAGCCTTAAAAATACTATATATTGAAAAAAAGGATTTTGATGGTTCGGAAGCCGGTTCAGAAAAACCAAGCGGCATTGCCGGCAACTGCGGCGGGGCGGTGGCCGGACGGACGCAAACTCTCGCCGATGACCTCGGCCTTTCCGGCGACGTATTCCCCTACGCGCGCTATAGCGTCAAATTTGGCGACACCTGTAAAAAACCGGTTGCCATCAAAGGCATCGCCTTGCACTACACTGTCACCGGCTCTTCCGCCTCGCCGCGCGGCATAGTGAAAGATTGGTCTGGCTCCCAATCGCGAGGCAGTATTTGCCAAATCATTGTTGACCTCGCCGGCCAAGCCCACCAAGTAACGGAAAAATTGGAAGAGCACGTTATTTGCCAAGGAGGCAGCTCCGGTTTTAACCTCAACGATGGCGGCATCGGCATTGAAATTATGGGAATGAACGAAAGCGAACTGCTCGCCAATGGCGCGCAAAAAAGAGCGGTGATTGAATTGGTGAAAAAACTTTCAGCCAAATACGGCATAGAAAAAACAAATAAAGTTGACAGTCTTCTCAGCGGCGGCAACGGAATTTTTACGCATCACCAAATTACGCGCTGTGAAGGCGCGCCCAACCAAAAAGACGATCCGGGAGAAACGTACGCCAAACAGATTATTGAGGGCGCCGGCGGCGCCTACTCCGATTGGCAGGCAGACGCGCGCTGTAAAAAATAATCTTCCGCGCTTACTCTAGATGTATTACCCTCTTTTCCGGGCCGATATGCCGGGCAATGGCCGGGTATTTTTGTATTTCGGGAGCGATATTCTCCGCCGCCGTTCGGGCGCTTTTAATCAGTTCCTGGTCAGCCAGCGTGGAAAGCCGGAGCTGCATCATTCCGCTCTGTTCCGTGCCATACACCTCGCCGGGCCCGCGCAGTTCTAAATCTTTTTCCGCGAGCGCGAAACCGTCATTGTGTTGTTCAAAATACTTTAACCGCTCTAGGGCGGCCTGGGAAGCGTCTTCCGTAAAAAGCAAACAATACGACTGGTGGCTGGAACGGCCGACCCGGCCACGAAACTGGTGCAATTGAGCCAAACCAAATCGCTCCGCCCCTTCCACCATCATGACGCTCGCGTTAGGCATATCAATACCCACTTCAATCACGGATGTCGCGACCAAAATATCCGCTTGACGATTTTTAAAATCAGCCAAAGCAACCTCCTTCTCCGCCGCTTTTAACTTGCCGTGAAGAAAACGAACGCGCAGATCCGGAAAAATTTTCTGCGCCAGCTTAACGTATTCGGACAAGACTGATTTTTTTTCTACGCTCTCCGGGTTGGTGTCTTCAATCAGCGGACACACCACGAATGCCTGCCTTCCTCGACGAATTTGGTCGCGAATAAACTGGTAGGCTTTATTGCGATTCACCGGGTCAACTAAACGCGTGATAACAGGCTTTCTTCCCGGCGGCAATTCCCGAATCTGCGACACATCCAAATCGCCATATAAGAGAAGCGCGAGCGACCGCGGAATGGGAGTGGCGGTCATACTCAAAAAATGTGCTCCCCGTCCCTTAGTTTTAATGATATTTCTCTGCATCACCCCGAAACGATGCTGTTCGTCAACAATAACGAGCGCTAAATTCCGAAAATCAACAGCGTCTTCCAGCAGCGCCTGGGTGCCGACGACAATATCAATTTCTCCAGATTTAATGGCTTTAATAAATGCGCGTTTCTGCGCCGCTTTTGTTTTGCCAAGCAAATCGCCGCGCGATACGCGTTGGGACGATTGGACGAGCAGGCCTAGACGCGCTCGGGAGTTAAGCAGGCCATTGAGCGAAGCGTAATGCTGTTCGGCTAGCACTTCCGTCGGAGCCATCAAGACCGCCTGATATTTATTCAATACGGCCGTGTACAACGCGATCGCCGCCACCACGGTTTTACCAGAGCCGACGTCTCCGGAAAGCAGACGATTCATCGGCGCGTCTCTATCCAAACCTTTCAAAATTTCCCAAGCCGCTACTTTCTGCGATTTAGTCAACGCAAAAGGCAGTGACTTCACTAACGACTGTATTTCCGCTTCAAAAAAAACCAGCCGAGCCGCTCGCCGTTCAGAGAATTCCCGGCGCGCTAACGCGGCTTGGAGCTGAAGAGTAAAAAGCTCATCAAATTTCAAACGCTTAGTGGCAGTCTGAATGTCATTAGTATCAGAAGGAAAGTGGACCAGCGCCAGCGCCCGCGGGAGCGAGATAAGACGATTATCGCGCTGGAACTTTTCCGGCAACCACTCCGGTAAAGATGCCGCGAGCGGGAGAGCCTGTTTAACGAGAAAACGCAACTGTTTTTGAGTTACTCCGCCAGTGAGCGGATAAATTGGCACAAGCCTGGCCGTATGCGTCGGTTCGCCGCCGGTTTTCTTCTCATATACCGGACCAGCGAACTGCGGCCCCAGCGCGTCAACCTTCACTACACCGGAAATAAAAAGCTCGTCGCCGGTATTAAGCGTATCCGCCAAAAACGGCTGATTAAACCACACCACCCTGACGCTGCCGGTGTCATCGGCCACCAGCGCTTCAGTCACAATCTTGCGCGTTCTAAAACTGCGCCGATTCGCGATCAGTTCAAGCTTACCCGACACCGTCACCGCCGCTCCCTCTTGAAGGTTGGCAATCGGCACGATCTGGCGAAAATCTTCGTAACGAAAAGGAAAATAATAAAGCAAATCTTTGGCTGTTCTGACCCCTAATCGCTCCAGATATTTAGCCGTAGTTTTACCCACTCGGGAAAATTGGCTGATCGGAGTCAAAAACTGCATAGAACCGTAAGAAATAATCACTTAATGAGCATGGCATCGCCAAAACTGTAAAACCGGTAACGCTCGCGAATGGCGCGCTCATAACACTCTAAAGTGAACTTGCGATCACCGATGAAAGCGGACGCCAGCATAAGAAGTGTTGATTCGGGAATATGAAAATTGGTAATGAGAGCGTCAATAATTTTAAATTCAAAACCGGGGATGATAAAAATGTTAATGTCACCGCTATATGCCCTAAGGCTTCCATCAAACAGCCGCGCCAGCCCCTCCAACGTCCGAACGGTGGTGGTGCCCACTGCCACCACCCGCCGCCCCTCGGCTTTGGCCTGATTTATCAAGTCAGCATTCTTGGCCGTGAGCTCCACCCATTCACTGTGCATATGATGATCCTCAACCTTGGCCGTTTTTACAGGTAAAAAAGTGCCCAAACCAACATGGAGTGTTACCTCGGCAAACCGCACACCCTTTTTCTCCAGCTTCTCAATCAATTCCGGCGTAAAGTGAAACCCGGCGGTGGGCGCCGCCACCGACCCTTCGTGCTTCGCGTATACCGTCTGGTACCGTTCGCTCGTTTGTTCATTATGTATATACAGCGGAGTTGGCACTTCGCCGTATTTATTCGCCTTCGCCCGTACAGCCAGGTCGTCTTCTCCAAACTGTATGAGAATAACCCCATCTTCCTCTTTTAAAAGCACCTCACCCATAAAATCAGGAGCGAATTGCACTTTCATGCCCAGCCGAAGTTTACGACCGGGCTTCGCGAGCGTCTTCCACACTCCCTTGTTTTCCATCGGTCTGACCAAAAAAATTTCCACCTCCGGGGCGTTCAATATCTTTCCGGTTGGTTCAAACTCCTCTTCAATGCCATCCGCTGGATTGTTGAGTATCACCCGCCCATGAAGACGCGCTTTAAACACTTTTGAATTATTCCACACCACCAAATCGCCTTCCCGCAAATATTCAGTAATCTCAAAAAAATGTTTATCTTGAAAAGTCTGCCGCCTCCGATCAACCGCCAGCAAGCGCGAACTGTCCCTTGGCACAGCCGGTGTCTGGGCAATCAAATCCGGAGGTAAATTGTAATTAAAATCGCTGGTTAGCATATTGTGACTGTCATTCAGAGGCCGTAGCCGAAGAATCTTCCTATTTCTCAATCACAGCATGCGATTGAGCCGGACGAATATTCGGAAGATCCTTCGCTTCGCTCTGGATGACAATTTAATTTTTATCGTAGATACTTCATTCTATTCAAATTATGCTCTTCCAGTGTTTTCGCGTAACGCATCTGGCCGTCGTTCCCGCTCAAAAAATACCAATACTCATTTTTTTCTGGATACAAAGCCGCCTGAATTGACTCAATGCTGGGCATACAAATGGGGCCGGGCGGCAAGCCCGAATATTTATAAGTATTCCACGGAGAATCAACCGCGCGCTCTCGGTCCGTGGTAAACACATCTCCGTTCTTGCCTGTCGCGTAATGCACGCTGGAATCAACTTGCAAAGCCCAATTTTTCATTTTTCTACGCCACAAAATATCCGCCACTTTCGCCCGATCTTCGTCGCGCTTCGTTTCTTTTTCCACAATGCTCGCCATAGTCAAAAGTTCCAAATACGTAATGCGCCGACGTTCCATTTCCGCCCGCGTCTCTTGAGTTAACTGCTTCACGCGAACATCATAAAATGCCTTGATTACTTCCTTAACCGGCGCCCCTTTGAAAAATCGGATTGTCTCCGGAGCTAAACTGCCCTCGGCGCTGTTAATATCTTTGCCGGGAACACCGGTTACCGCGTAGACGTCGCCGGTTGACGAAACAACACCCCGCATTACCAAGTACGCCGCCACATCGCGCAAATCCCAGCCGGGGATGATGGTCAAAGTTATTTCCTCACGCGGCGGCAAAGGCGCGTACACCGGATGGGTGTACCGGTACAACTTCCAAATTCCTAACAGCGCCGCCGCGATCAAAAGAATGGCCGCCAAAAATCTGCTCATAAAAAAACTTGTTTACAAAAGTGGTAAAAAATCACTGTCGGCTTTTTGGTATTTTTCCAAAGTATCTGTCGGATACCACTGGCCGCTGTGATGAAAGGCAGAGACGACGCCGCTCGGCGCCAACTTGGCAAAACAATCTTTTTCAACAGAACACTGGCCATCGGGCAACATAGCGAGAACAGTATGCTCAAAAATATAGCCACCGGCATTGTTCAGGTTAGTCGGCGCCGCCTCGCGGGCCGGTTTTTCAATAAACTCTAAAATTTTGGAGCCGTCTAAACGAGCAATGCCATATTGGGTCACATCTTCTACTGGAAAAAGCGCCAACGTAATCTGCGCTCCGCTGTCCCGATGGGCGCTCAACATCCGGGTCCAATCAAAATCCGCTAAATTGTCCCCGTTAATCGCCAAAAATGTGCCTGCAAGCCCCTCAGCCGCTTTTTTAAGCGCGCCGCCGGTGCCCAGCGGTTCGGTTTCTATGGCATAGTCTATATTCACCCCCCATTTATCGCCCTGGCCAAAATAGTCGCGGATTTTTCCAGCGTGATACCCCACCGACAAAATAACATCTTTGACGCCATGCCGAGCGAAATTTAATATGGCGTGCTCAATTATCGGTTTTCCCTTCACCGGCAAAAGAGGTTTCGGCGTCGCGTCAGTCAGCGGGCGCAAACGCGTGCCAAGCCCTCCGGCCAAAATAATAACATGCATATCTTGCTAAAAAAATCGCGCCAAGACAAAATGACTGGCTGTCGCTATTACACCGGCCATCAAAAACCCGCCCGCCACGTCCCCCGGGTAATGCGCCCCGGCGTACACTCTCCCCCAGCTCACCCAAAGAGCCAACAGCAACAAAACCTCCAACCCGGGCACGCGCGCGAGCATCGCCAGAAAAACCATGAGCCAGGCGCTCATGGCGTGGTCCGACGGAAACGATTTCCAGCTCTGTATCGGGACGAACAAAATCTTGCTCGCCGGATAAGTAATATGCGGACGAGGCTCGCGCGCCAAATAACCAATACCCATATCAATGAGCCAGCCGACAACCCAAACGCCAAAAGTCCACGACAAAAATGACATTGCCGCGAAACGATTGGGCCAGCGTTCAATAAAAACGCTGGAGCTATACCAGCCTACCATCGCCACAATCGCCCATTCCGCGCCATATCGGCCAAATGCATCCAGCCAGCGATGTTTGCCAACCAGAGCGTTTATTTTGAAGAAAAGCCCGGCGTTCCAATTCATAATATCACTAGTTTATCAGATTATCCGGCTACTGGCAACCGGCTACGTTAAACAATTACTCTTGAAAAAATGCGGCTTTTTTGGTATAGTGAGCGAAGCTTGCGCCTGTAGCTCAGCGGTTAGAGCACTGGTCTTATAAGCCGGGGGTCCTTGGTTCAAATCCAAGCAGGCGCACTATGGCCAATGACAGCAAAAAAATCATCGTCAAAGCCAACCGCCGCGGAGAGCGGCTTGATGTTGTGATAGCTGGAACTTTGAATATCAGCCGTTCGCAGGCGCAAAAAATGATTGCCTTCGACCAAATCACCATCAACGGGAAAAAACCAAAAAAAGCCGGCGATGCCATGAAAACAGGAGACGCGGTTGTCATCCTGAGTGGAACGCCCGCCCGACTGAACGACAA
This sequence comes from uncultured Gammaproteobacteria bacterium, assembly GCA_964531745.1. Taxonomy (GTDB): domain Bacteria; phylum Patescibacteriota; class Patescibacteriia; order Magasanikbacterales; family GWA2-37-8; genus JACRFW01. The sequence goes on along the minus strand of CAZHFX010000005.1, from coordinate 9,350 downwards.
CAGTCGTTCGGGCAGGAAGGATTCCTTAAAATTAAAGGCAAGGGATTCTTCCGCTCCGCTCCGCTCCGCCCATTCGGCCTTGAGCTCATGGCCGAAAGGTCAGAATGACAAACTGACGCTCATTCCAAAAGTCATCGCTGAAACTCCCGACTATATCATCATTGATAAACCATCGGGCTTATTGGTTCACCCCACTCAAGCCAACGAAACAAATACGCTCACTGCTTGGCTCGTAAAAAACTATCCCGAAGTTAAAAAGGTCGGCGACTCCCCACCACGTGGGGTGCGGGGCAAGCTCTCCTCACGTGATAATATCAGACCAGGAATTGTGCATAGACTTGACAGAGAAGCCTCCGGTCTTTTGGTAATCGCGCGTACTCAACCAATGTTTGAGCTTCTCAAAAATCAATTCAAAAATCGCACCGTTGAAAAAGAATATCTGGCCCTCGCCCACGGCAAAGTGGCCAAAGACTGGGATGAAATAACCTTCCCTATCGCCCGCGGCGAAAACAGCACCCGCATGGCCGCCCGGCCGCTCAAACGTTCAGCCGGCCGATCTGTCATTCTGACCCGCCAGTTGGCGGGTCAGAATCCCTTAAATACAAACCTTAAGGGATCCCTCGCTAACGCTCAGGATGACAACGGCGAAAAAGAGGCCCGCACCGAATTCTTCGTGGAAAAACGCTTTGTTAATTTTACTCTGTTGCGCGTTTCCATCCACACCGGCCGCATGCACCAAATCCGCGTCCATCTGCTCGCTTACAATCACCCCATCGTCGGCGACCCGCTGTACTTCCAAAAAAAACGCAAACACGCTTGGGATAAAAAATTGGGCCGTTTATTTTTACATTCAACCAAACTCGGCTTCACCGACCTGAGTGGGGAAAAACAGACGTCTGAATCGCCTCTTCCGAAAGAATTGGAGTCATTTTTAAAACTGCTATCTTAAAATAAACTGCCATTCATTATTTGGTTATGTTCCCTCTCATCATCATTTCCGGGCCGGCCGGCGTAGGTAAAACCACGGTGGCCAAAGCCCTTCTCAAAACCTTCCCCCTCAAAACGGGCGTCACCTATACCACCAGAAAACCGCGACAATTTTCCTCTGAAGATAAAAAAATTTACTATATCTCGCGCGAAGAGTTTGCTAAACGGCGCGCTGCCGGAGAATTTTTAGAGTGGGCCATCGTCCATGGCGACTACTACGGCACACACCGGCTGGAAACCGAAGCCGCCATGCGCTCCGGGCCGGTTGTCTTCAACATTGACGTACAGGGCGCCGAACAGCTGATGGCTAAGTATGGCGAGCAATGTATTAGCATATTCCTCTTACCTGAGTCGCATGAACAAATAGTAGATCACATAAAAAGTCGCGGCGAAATGAGCCGTGGTAATTTCCAGGCACGGCTCAAATCGGCAGAGTTTGAACTGACTAAAAAAGATCTGTTCCAACACCAAATTATCAACCGCGAAGGCCAGCTCAATAAAACCATCGCCGTCATCGCTAAGATCATCCGGCCGCGCCTCAAGGCCCCCCACGCCCCCATTGACAAAAAACCCAAAGCAAGCTAAAATACGCCCACCTTGAAAATGATTAAATAGTCACTAGTAATATGACTGACCAAACAGAAAAAACGACGAACACAAACCAAGCTGCGGTTTATAAACCCGGCATGGTCGTAAAAGTTCACCAAAAAATCAGAGAATTGAACGCCAAGGGCGAAGAAAAAGAACGCATCCAAATTTTTGAAGGCGTAATTTTGGCCGTACGCCACGGCTCGGAAATCGGCGCCACCATCACGGTGCGCAAAGTTTCCGACGGCGTCGGCGTGGAGAGAATTTTCCCGATCAAGACTCCGGTAATCGCCAAAATTGAAGTCGTCAAGCAATTCGCCGTCCGCCGCGCCCGCATTGATTACCTCAAAGACAGCGACTTCAAACGGAAAATGAAAGAGAAAAAGTTATAAATACTTCCCGGTCCAACTTTTCTTGTTCTTCTTGATGTCCGCCGGCGTACCCTCCGCCACCACCTCTCCCCCACCCTTGCCGCCCTCGGGCCCCAAATCAATCACCCAGTCGCTGGAACGAATGACATCCAAATTGTGTTCAATAATGACCACTGAGTTCCCTTTGTTCACCAGTTGATTAAGCACCTGGAGCAAACGTTTAGTGTCTTCAAAATGCAGACCGGTCGTTGGTTCATCCAAAATATACAAGGTGTTGCCGGTGGAAGCGCGGGACAACTCTTGCGCCAGCTTAATGCGCTGGGCCTCGCCGCCGGAAATAGTGGTGGCCGGCTGACCAAGCTCCACATAACCTAAGCCCACCTCGCGCAAAACATTAAGTTTGTCCGCGATCGCCGGAAACTCGCTGAAAAATAAATAAGCTTCTTCTACCGTCATTTTAAGCACATCCGCGATATGTTTGTTGTGATATTTAATTTCTAAAGCTTCCTGACTGTAGCGCAAACCGCCGCACTCATTGCATTCTACAAACACATCCGCCAAAAATTGCATTGGGATGCGGATGTAGCCATCCCCGGCGCAGGCCTCGCAACGCCCGCCTTTCACATTGAAACTAAATTTACCGGCATCGTAATTGCGCATCCTCGCTTCGGTGAGCGAAGCGAACAGATCGCGGATAAGAGTAAAAACGCCAGTGTAAGTGGCCGGGTTACTCCGCGGGGTGCGACCAATAGGCGACTGATCAATGGCAATGACTTTGTCAATGTTGGAGATGCCTTTAATGCTCTTGTGCGCTCCCGGTTCATCTTTGGCGCGATAAAAATATTTAGACAAAGCTTTGCTCAAAATATCAATAATGAGAGTGGACTTGCCCGAACCGGAAACGCCAGTCACCGACACCAGCTTGCCGAGCGGAATTTCCACGTCAATATTTTTCAAATTGAACGCTTTAGCCCCGATAATAATGAGCGACTTGGCCGGGCCAGCTTTCTTTTTTGTCTTGACCGAGCCCTTAAACTCCTTACTAATATTAATCCGACCGCTTAAATAATCCGCGGTAAGCGACTGACGGTTTTTCTTAAATTCAGTGAGCGCGCCGGCGGCAATAACCTCGCCGCCGTACACCCCGGCGCCCGGGCCGATATCAATGAGGTAGTCCGCCGCCATCATCATAGCCGGATCGTGCTCCACCACTAGCACCGAGTTGCCCAAATCGCGCAAATATTTTAGGGTGTCAATAAGCTGTTTGTTATCGCGCGGGTGCAAACCCACCGACGGTTCGTCAAGAATATAAATAACGCCCGTCAGACCAGCTGAAAGCTGGCTCGCGAGACGCACCCGCGTTACTTCGCCGCCCGAGAGAGTATTCATTGACCGGCTCAGGTTCAGATAACCCAAGCCCACCCGCTCCAAATTGGCCAAACGCGGATTAATTTCTTTCAAAATCGGTTCAACAATTCTGGCTTGGCCGGCTTTGAGCGTGGCGCCATTTTTTAAAAAAATACTCTTTAAAATCACACCGCTCTCCTCCACGCTCATCGCCGCCATATCCGCGATGGTAAAATCCCCGATGCGCACAGCCAGACTCTCGGCGCGCAGACGCTTGCCTTGGCAGATCGGACAGACGCGCTCGCGCATATACTGCTCAATTTCTTTACGCACGTATTCAGAACTGGTTTCCAAATGCTTTTGCATCAGATCGGGAATCACGCCGGCAAAGGTAACTTTCTTGCCGTCAATTTCTAATGATTCGCTACTGCTTCCATACAAAATAATATCCAATATCTTTGAAGAAAGCTCCGCAATCGGCGTATGCACCGAAAAACCATACCGCTCGGCCACCTTGCCCAACAATTTTTGATACCAGCTCTGGTTGCCGGTAATGCGCGTCCAAGGCTGAATGGCCCCTTCGGCAAGCGTCAGCTTGCTGTTTGGAATCACCATGTTCGCATCTACCTCCATGGTAATGCCCAGCCCGGTACAACGCTGGCAGGCGCCATAAGGACTATTAAAACTAAAACTCCTCATGTCCAAAATCGGCATCATGCGGCCGCATTTTGAGCACAGGCCAATCGTAGAAAAAAGTTCCGTTTCATCATCAGTCACTATCCGCGCCAGCCCATTCGTCAAATCCACGGCCGTTTCCACCGCCTTGGTCGGGTCGTCTTTTTTAATATCAAGAATCTTGCCTATCAACAAATCAACCGTATAAGTTTCGTTGGCTGAAAAAGAAAGGGCGGATAATTCATTAATCTTCAACAATTCGCCGTCAACTGTCACCCATTCATAACCAGATTTCTCCACCTTCTCCAACAATTCTTCTTTATTCACTGCCACGTCTCGGACGAGCGGCGCAAAAATGGATACCACGGCCGCCTGACGCGCGCGAGCGCGCGCTCGCTCCACAATTTCTCCCGTGGTATGCTTATCTACCGCCACATGGCAATCCGGACAATATTGCGTGCCGACGCGCGCGAACAAAAGCCGGAGATAATCATAAATCTCCGTCACCGTACCAACGGTGGAACGCGGATTTTGCGTGGACACTTTCTGGTCAATAGCGATAGTCGGCGACAAGCCTTCAATCGCGTCTACGTCTGGTTTGTCCTGCACATCCATAAACTGACGAGCGTACGAAGACATGGACTCGGCATAACGACGCTGACCTTCGGCGTAGATAGTGTCAAACGCCAGGCTGGATTTTCCCGAACCAGACAAGCCGGTCACGACGACCAGTTTGTTTTTGGGAATAGCGAGCGATATATTTTTCAGATTATGCGACCGTGCGCCTTTGATAATAATAGAGTTCATCATATGAGCGCCAATTTAACTGGTGACATATCTTAACTGAAAACAGACCTTTTGTCCAGCGGGTCGTTCTAATTGTCAATTTATATTGCTTTATGGTTTAGGAACGGAAAGGACATCAATATCCATAAAAATATTCCCTTTTAAAAGCTCATCTTTAGAGAATATATCACTGCTGGTAAGTGTGTTGAGCTTGGTCTTTTCTCCTTGCTCGTTAACTTTCGCTAATACCCTGCCATTTTTCCCAAAAAGCCAACTATGCGGCGTGCTGAGGCAGGTATAATCAAGTAACATGAACTGCAAGACATAACCTACTACTTCCGAATCTGCCGTGCGGCATGTTTTATCCAACGCTTTTTTATCCAATTTAGCCACATATGATTGAGTTTTTTTATCGTCATCATTTTTAACCTCAAAGGAGCTAACTCCTCCATAAAAAGCGCTATCAACAAAAACCTCCGCATTTCCTTCCGCGTCCTTTTTCCGACATAACATCTCTATCCCGCCGGTTGTATTTATATATGGATAATAATAGCCAGAAGCACCCTGTATACACCCCGGTTCTATTATAGTTGAAGAAAAAACTGTTCCGCTTATTAACGCGTCTTCTTTACAATAATACTTCTGCTTTGGATCATCGCCAAAGGCCGCGCACCCCTTGCCCGGGTCGCAATAGTCGCCGAAACAAGTGGCGGCGCCGGCATCTTTAACAAAAAATCTTTTTCCGCAATAAAAATTTTTCTCATTCGCGTCTGCCGGAGTTCGGTTTTGGAAAGATAAACTGTAATCTAATTTATCCGGCAACTTTTTAACTGAAATCTGATCATCAGTATCAGCGGCAAATTGGAATTTACCGGTGGCAGAGGCCGCTGAACAAAACTGCGGCGTCAATTGTTGCTGTCGGATAAGCCACACCTGCGGCAAACGTAAATTTACAGTCGCCGGGTTGATGGTATTGAGGATAAAAAAGGACATATAGGCGATAAACATGCCGACTATCGCCCCGCCGATGCGTTTCTTGGCGCTGGTGATGGCTTCGCTGTTGCCGCCGCTGGTCACCCACTGGAATCCGGCCACTATCATCATAACCGCGGCCAAAATGCCGACAATGCCTAGGGCGTAGTTATAATTCGTCTTGATAAAATCGCCGATATGCAAAAACCGCCGTTGGCCGCCGAAAGCGATCTCCGTGGTGGCTACATTGGACGGCAGACACTTCCCCCACGGGTTGTTTGAATCTCCTCCCACACAAGGATCTTCATTTTTTGAAAAACCCTCATCCACTTGCTTTTTCTCTTCCGCTGTTAAAGCCTCATATCTCTTCTTCAGAAAACTGGCCCTGGCATTCTGACAATCCTTCTCTCTCCAACACATTGGATTAAATTCTGGAACGGAAGACTGCGCCAAAACCACAGTAAACGGCAGGGAAACCGCCGCCAAAACACCAAATATGGCTAACCGACGAAACATAAAATAAAAATTATTTTACTTTTTCCAAATACCTCTCCCACGCCTCAAATGGTATCGCCCCCTCTATCTTTTCTCCATTGATAAAAAAAGTGGGGGTGCCGCGCACGCCGGCGGAAATGCCAGCTAAATAATCTGTCTGCACTTCCTGAAAGGCCGAGGCGGAGGCCAGGCACGTCTTCATTGATTCAAAATTAGCGCCCGTCCGCTCGGCCAAACGCTGGAGCGCGGCGTCATCAAGAACGTCCGGCAATGTATCTTGCTCGTTAAACAGTGTCTGGTACATCGGCCAAAAACGCTGTTCCCGGCCAGCGCAGTACGCCAATTCAGATAATTTAGTCGCCCCGGGATGAGTGGACTCTACGGGAAGATCGCGGATAATTAAATGAACTTTCGCTCCGTAGCGGGCGATTACCCTGTCCATAATAGGCGCGGCCGCCCGGGAATTAGGGCACTTGAAATCAATAAACTCAACGACGGTTACCGGCGCACCGGCGCGCCCCAGGCTCGGGTCGTCGGCGGTTTCCAACCGCGAGCGGTCAACGCGAACGCTGGATTTCGGAGCGAAAGAGGCGGTAAATGAGCCCGGCGACGGCGTACCAATATTCGGCTTTACTCCGTGTTTAATTTGCCACCAATACATTGCTGTAATGACGGCAAAGACAACTAGAATAACTGAAGAAAAAACAATAAACCCGATAAGTATCTTCCCCCACCAATGCCCATACCATGACCGAGTTCCGAGCAAGGGTTGACCCATATTAGCAACGAAATAGATAATAATTTTTTCAGCGGCCATTACGTCCCGCCACCATTAGTATAACACGAAAATACGAACTAGATAATGTGTTGACAAGAGGACACGCGTATGGTAACATACTCATTAATCTTTTCCTATGAAGGAAACCGTCTACAACAGTCTGCAAATAGCGCTGTCCATTCTCCTTGTTACCATTATTCTGCTCCAACAAAAAGGAGCGGGTTTAAGCGGCGTTTTCGGCGGCACCAGCAACATCTACAGCACAAAACGCGGTATTGATAAAATACTTCACTACGCCACTATTGGCGTGGCCGTTGTCTTTTTTGGCGTGTCTTTCGCGAGGCTGTTATTCTAAAACCTCGCCGCGAACGCCAGTCCAACGGTCTTACGCGCTTTTGTTCATCTCAAAAAAGCCGTATAATTATCTTCCCATGATTTGGAAAACTCTGGCCTCGTGGTTAAAAATAAAAAAACCGGCGCTTACCTCGTATAATCGGCTTGACCGGCAACTGGTAAAAAACACTCAAGGGCATCTGTTGCCGAAGTGGTCGCAATTTAAATATATCCGGCGCTTCTTAAGCCAAACGGAAAAACGCCTCGCGCTCCTTGGTGTTGCGCTCGCTCTAATCGGCGGCGCCGGTGCCACTGCCGTCTGGTTGTCCCGCCACATCATTTCCGTGCCAAAAGATGGCGGCGAATATATTGAAGCAGTCGTCGGCCAGCCAAAATATATCAATCCGCTCTTCGCTGGAGGAAACGACGTTGACGCCGACCTGGTGGCACTAGCCTACGCCGGCCTATTCCGCCGAGCCCAAGACCTTACGCTGGCGTCAGACCTGGCGGAAAGCTACACCGTGAGCGAAGATCAAAAAACCTACGCTGTCACTCTTCGTCCAAATCTGCGCTGGTCAGACGGCGAGCGGCTAACAACCGAAGACATTGTTTACACTTTTGAGCTTATTCAAAACCCCGAGGTTGGTAGCCCGTTGTTGTCGGCTTTCCAAGGGGTAAAAGTGGAAAAAATTGACGACCGTGTTATTCGTTTCACCCTCAAAGAGCCGTTCGCGCCATTCTTGGGCAGTCTCACTGCCGGCATTATCCCTGAACACGTTTGGAATAACAGCGCCCCTAGCGCCATTCGCCTCGCCCAAAATAATCTCCAGCCGGTAGGAGCTGGCGCCTGGCAATTCAGCAAACTAATAAAAGGGAACACCGGCAAAATAGACAGTTTTACTCTAACCAGAAACCAATGGTATCACGGAAACAAACCCTATATTAAAACCGTCACTTTTAAATTTTTTGATGACTACCAGGGAGCTTCCGAGGCGCTCCGCGCGCAAACAGTAAACGCGCTCAATTTTGTCCCGCGCCCCATCCAAAACAAATTAACCAGTAAAAACTTGATCCCCTATCGCCTGCAACTGCCCCAGTACACCGCCCTTTTTTTCAATCTGACTGCCGAGGCTCTGCTCAAAGAAGACGCTGTGCGGCTGGCTTTGGCTCAAGCGATTGATAAAAAGAAGGTTGTGTCGGAAGCTCTGGAAGGGCTGGGCGAAGTTATTGACGGACCGATCTTACATGGCAACTCCGGCGCGAGCACCACGACAAAAGCGCTGGGAACAGATCTGGCGGCCGCGAACGCTCTCCTTGACAAAACTTGGACGCGCCTGGAACCGGAAGCCTACTTTAAACTACGCTACGACGCCACTAACAAAAACTATCAAGCCGAATTTGAAAATTTTAAAAAAGCCAACAGCTCTACCCCAGACAAAATAAACGCGCGCGAACAAGAAATCAACAAACAAATTACCAGCGCCGTCCGCCAAGAAATGACGGCCGGGCAGGCTTTCTACCGCCGCAATAAAGACGGCCGAACGCTTGAACTTACTATTACCACAGTAGACGCTCCAGAGTACACCAAAACGGCCGAGCTGGTGGCCGCCATGTGGCGCGGTTTGGGAGCGCGCGCCGTCGTTTCCGCCATTGATAGCCGCCAAATTATTCGCGACATCATAAAAAATCGCGATTATCAAGTTCTGCTATATGGAGAAATTATCGGCTACATCAACCCCGACCCGTTCCCTTTCTGGCATTCCTCACAAACGGAGTATCCGGGTTTGAATGTGGCCGTCTTTGCCAATCGCAACGCCGACAAAATACTGGAAAATATCCGCTCGGAGCGGGACGGAATGAAACGCTTTGACGCCTATATAAAATTCCAAGAAATTTTGGCCAAAGAACTTCCGGCGATTTTCCTTTTTTCTCCCCGGCACACTTTCTTGGCGACCAATAACGTGAGGGGAGTCGGAGATATGCGCCTGGAAACTCCCGCCGATCGATTCGGTAATATG
>CAZHFX010000004.1:0-44509 GCA_964531745.1 uncultured Gammaproteobacteria bacterium | reverse complement strand
GGTGCTGGTAAATGGCGGGTCCGCCTCCGCTTCGGCAATTGTCGCGGGCGCCCTGCAAGATCAAAAAGCGGCGACAGTGATTGGCGAAAAAACCTTTGGCAAAGGGTCGGTGCAGGAATTTGAAAATCTCCGAGATGGGTCGGCGCTCAAAATTACCGTGGCCGAGTGGTACACGCCCAATGGCACAAATATCAATGAAACTGGTATTACTCCGGATACCGCGGTGAAAGAAGATTTTGACAAGGAGGAAATCGGTAAAGATATTATGATTGACAAAGCCTACGAAATTTTGGGGATTAAAAAATGATAACGGTAAAAAGTATAAATAAAAAATCCACCGAAGAGGTGGGTTTTTTTATCGTCTACTCGCGACCTTTATCCTGCTCTTCATGAAGAGCGAGATTTATTGCTAAAGATCAAGATGAGACGGGGTGCGAGAGCCTTGGGCTCGGCACCGTTTGCACTGTATTAGCTGCTACTTGGTGTAGCCACACCCCGTTGCGCTGTTGGCGCGCCTAGTTCAGCAGGTACTTGCCGACGATCGGCGCCGCGGCCGTGGCGACGACCCGCAGCTTGCTGCCGAGCCGCGTGAAGCGCGCGTTCTTCTTCCACTCGCCGGTCTCGTAGTTGACCGACGCGTCGCCGATCTCCACGAGCAGGAAGAGCGGGGTCACGGCCTGCACCTCGTCGATGCCGCGGGTCGCGATGTGGATGGAGGTGGCGTCGCTCTCGAAGGCGATGGCCGCGCGGAACTGCTCGGAGTCGGTGAGCTTGTTCGCGGCGATCGCGGCGATGGCGGCCTGGTAGTTCTGGTCGGTGTACTTCTGGCCGCGCATCTTCATGACGCGCAGGGCGGCGCGCTCCAGGCCGGCGTAGTCGCGGGTCGCGGTGGCGGCCTTGAAGCGGTTCTCCTTGGCGCCGGTGTCGATCTTCGCGCCCTGGTTCTTCGCGGTGGCGACGGCGCTGGCGATGACGGCGGCGAACCTGGGGTTCGTGCGCAGATTGACGAAGTTGGGCTGCGTCTTGGGCGTGTTCATGGCGGTGTTGCTCCTTTTTTCCACAAAGTTACCTCAACCAACCTTGGTCAAGGCGAATCGGAGGGCGAAAGCCCTGTGGAAACCCGACTCTTTAAAGACTTGGGGTACAGAAACAATTTTGTTTAATTGTGCCTGTATCCCAAGTCTTTTATGGTTTTTGGAGCTAATTTGGGGTGTGATAAGTTGTAAAGTGCGTGGCGTTTCTTTGCTTTTTGGCTAAAATAAGCCGAAAAGTAAAAATAAAACGAACATAGTCAAAAGTTTACGCTTTTTTAGCGCGACAGTCAAGAGAAGAAATGTGGATAACTCCACACATGTGGATAACTATTTCACCCGGTCCATCCAGCGCTTATCTGTCTCTACCTCTAATTCCAAGAAGACTTTTTTGCCGATGGCTTGCTCCAATTCCTTGCGCGCGGCAATGCCGATTTCTTTAATGGCACGGCCGCCTTTGCCGATAATCATTTCTTTATATTTGCGGTCGTAAGTATAAACAATCGCTTTGATGACAAAAATTTCTGGTTTTTCCTCAATTTCCGTTACTTCCACATGCGTGGTGTAGGGCACTTCTTTGCGCAGGGCCAGGAAAATTTTTTCTCGGATAATTTCCGCCACCCAGAATTTTTTATCCACGTTCGTGAGCTGGTCTGCCGGGTAGAGCGGTTCGCCCTCGGGCAGAAGCTCAAAAACTTTTTCAATGAGCGGTTCCACATGGCGATGACGCAAAGCGGATAGCTCAAACACCGCGGCGAAGTCGCTTCCGAGCGCCCAGTAGTCTTCCGCGAACTCCTTTTCGTTTTGGGGCAGATCGCTTTTATTGATCACTAAAATTTTTGGGACAGCGAGGCGGCGCGTCATAGCCAAAACGGCGCGCTCTTCCGCGCCGACAGATTTAGTCGGGTCAGCCACATAGATCGCCAGATCAATGCCGCGGAGCGACTCGCCGACGCTTTCGGCGAGTTGGCTGGACAGGTGATTGCGGCGTTCTTTAAATACGCCCGGCGTATCCACAAATACCGCCTGTCCTTGGGGGCGATTTAAGACTCCGTGGATAACATTGCGCGTGGTCTGGGGTTTGTCGGTTACCGCGGCGATTTTCGTGCCAACGAGAGTATTTAAAAGAGTGGATTTTCCCACATTGGAGCGGCCGACGAGGGTGATGATGCCGCTTTTGAAAATTGGTCGCTGAGGGTTGGTGGCCATAGTTGCTTATTTGTTAAAAACGTAGTATCATACTACGGGAAATACTGAAATAGCGCAAGGCCGGCTATGAAAGTTATTTTATTACAAAATGTGCCCGGGCTGGGGCGGGCCGACGATATTAAAGAGGTAGCCGAGGGATACGCGCGGAATTTTTTGTTTACGCGCCATTTGGCGGTGCCGGCCTCGGAAAAAGCCGCTGATGATTTGGCCGTAAGGCGCAAAAAAGCGGCCAAAGAGGCCGAGCGCGATTTGACTTTTCAACAAAAATTGGCTGAAAAAATTGACGGTCAGGAAATTGAAATCAAAGAAAAAGCGAGCGGCGGCGGCCACCTCTACGCGGCTGTCACTGCTGTGACAGTGGCCGAGGCGATGAGGAAGGCCGGCGTTCGCGTGGAGAGCGGTCAAATTGTCATGAAGCCGATAAAAGAGAGCGGGACTTTTCCGGTGAAGATAAAATTTCGGCACGGTTTGGAGGCGAATGTCAGCGTGCTTATAACTCCCTATACCACTTAAATAAAAATAAACGCCCTTCCCGGGGATGTTTTTTTCTTAAAATGCTATGCGGAAAACGAAATATATTTTTGTGGCCGGCGGCGTCATGAGCGGCGTGGGCAAGGGCGTTACCACGGCCTCTATCGGCCGGATTTTTAAGAATTACGGCAAACAAGTTTCGGCCATCAAAATTGACCCCTATATCAATGTGGACGCCGGCACCATGAACCCGGTGGAGCACGGCGAGGTGTTTGTCACCGAAGATGGCGACGAAACGGATCAGGACATGGGGAATTATGAGCGATTTCTGGGCACCAATCTATTTTCCAGCAACTACATGACCACTGGTCGGGTGTACCAAAGCGTGATTGAAAAGGAGCGCAGTATGTACTACAAAGGCAAGTGCGTCCAAGTGGTGCCGCACATTCCTTTTGAGGTGATAGAGCGCATAAAAAAAGCCACGGAGCGCACCAAGGCCGAGATTATGGTGGTGGAGATCGGAGGCACCGTGGGTGAATATGAGAACATTCTGTTTCTTGAAGCGGCGCGCATGATGAAGCTGGATAATCCGGATGATGTGGTGATTGTGCTGGTCGGGTATATGCCGGTGCCATCGCATCTTGGCGAGATGAAAACCAAACCCACCCAGCATGCCGCCCGCACTCTTAATAACGCCGGGTTGCAGGCAGATTTTATCATCGCGCGCGGCAAATATATGCTGGATAAGCCGCGCAAAGAAAAGCTGGCTCTTTTTTGCTGGATGAAACCGGAGAATATAGTCTCGGCGCCGGATGTCAAAAATATCTATGAGATTCCGGGCGTTTTGGAAAAACAGAATTTTGGTCAGCTTCTGGCCAAGCGCTTGAAAATTAAATTGGATTTGAAACGAAGAAGCGGCGAGTGGGATAATTTTTTACATAAAATGGAGGCGGTTAAAAAGACGGTTAAAATCGCGGTGGTCGGCAAGTATTTCGCCACCGGCGATTTCACGCTGGCTGATTCTTATATTTCGGTTATTCAAGCGGTGAAGCACGCCGCCTGGACGCTTGGTCTGGAGCCCGAGATGACCTGGATTGATTCGGAGCAGTATGAAGCGGAGCCCAAGAAAGTTGAGGGGCTAAACCAGTTTGGCGCTCTCATCGTCCCGGGCGGTTTTGGCACGCGCGGCATTGAGGGGGTTATCATGGCCATTCAGTACGCGCGCGAGCGCCAGTTGCCTTATCTTGGCCTTTGCTATGGCATGCAACTGGCTTGTGTTGAATTTGCCCGCCACGTTTTAGGATATGCCGATGCCCATACCGCCGAAGTGAATTCTAAATCCCAGCATCTGATCATCAATGTCAATCCGTATCAGCAAGAAAATATTAACAAAAATCGTTATGGCGGCACCATGCGTTTGGGCAGTTATGCCTGTGATTTAAAAAAGGGGAGCCGGACGGAGCGAGCCTATGGGGTCCTGCGCATTAACGAGCGCCACCGCCACCGTTACGAGTTTGCTAACGAATACCGCGCTGAATTAGAGAAAAATGGTTTTGAGATTGTCGGCGTGAATCCGGAATCAAATCTGGTTGAAATAGTTGAGCTAAAAAATCATCCGTATTTTATCGGCGTTCAATTTCATCCCGAGCTCAAAAGCCAGCCGCTTAATCCGCATCCGCTCTTCGTCGGCCTCATGGCGGCGGTGTCGGGTAAAAGAAAGCCAGCCCTTGCTTCCTCCTAGCGCCCCATCATTCGGGCGATTACTGAAATGGTTTTAAGCAGTATCGTTACGTCAAGAAAGAAGCTCCGATTTTTAATATAATAAAGGTCATACTCCAGTTTGTAGAGGTTTTCTTTAATATCGCCGTAGTAGGCTTGTTGAAGCTGTGCCCAGCCGGTTAAGCCCGGTTTTACCAGGTGGCGAACGGCGTAAAACGGCATCGCCTCGGTCAGTTGTTCCACGAATTCCGGGCGCTCCGGCCTGGGTCCGATCAGGCTCATCTCGCCGCGCAAGATATTAAGCGCCTGCGGCAACTCATCAAGACGGGTGCGGCGAAGCACGCGGCCAACGGCCGTAACGCGACGGTCGCCAACCGCCGCGAATTGCGGCCCCCCGGTTTCGGCGCTGCCATCCGGGTTTAAGCTAAACATGGTGCGGTATTTATAGATAGCGAAGACCTTGCCCAGCCGGCCGATTCTTTTTTGTTTAAAAAATACCGGGCCGGGAGAGGTTAATTTAACGGCCAGACTGATTAGGGGGAAAGTGGCGAAAAAGACCGCCGTCATGATGATTGCGAGAGCGTAATCAGTGAGGATGCGCCCGCGATCATAGATTCTGCGGCGTTGTTCTTTTAGGTTGGTGATAAACCAAGCTTCGGAAAAGGTAAAGGGCGGGATGCGCTGGAATATCGTTTCGTAAAATTCAGCGAGATCCATAATGGTGATTTGGCGGAAGATAGCGCGGTAGAGCTCGGCGAGCAAAGTCGTGTTATTGCGTAAAGTCGGGTTGAGCACGATTAGTTCCGGGAAATGGCCGTTATTTTTTTTGGCTAATTCAGTGAGTGTTTCGGCGGACGGGTAGTCTTTGAGTGCCGGGTGAATGGCCTCTGAGGGCGTGGTTATCAGCCCGGCGATGACAAACCCGCGTTCCGGTTCGGCGGTAATCTGGCGAGCTAATTCCGTCACCTCGTTTGACAATCCAGCGAAGACGACGCTGGTGCGCCAGATAACGGTGGAAAGGAAATGATTGTAGAAAGCGCGCCATAAGACCATTAAACCGAAACTGCCAAGGGTGATACAAAGCAGAGTAGTTTTGGGGGTAACAAGCGCCGCAATTTTGATATAGAAATAGATGATAGCTAAAATGACCCAGATGCCGGCTGAGAGCAGTATTTTTTGGTATAAAGCCCGTGAGTTTTTTACCCGGCCGATATCATAAAGACCGATGATAAATAAGATGATTACAGCCCCCGCGAATAATTGGCTGATCGGCTGGACCAGAACAAAAAGATCGCGCGGCGCCCACTCTTGGTAGCGCAGAGCGACGCCAATGTAAAACCCGGCGTAAAGCATGGCGACATCGCCGATCAAGAGCAGGAATTGTTTGACTCGGTAATACATAAGCGTTCCTCGTTCAGCTTGGTTTTTAGCTTTAATTTATGTTATACTAAAAAGATTATGAGCGGATTATATAGCATTATAGCAAAAAAAGCAACCTTTGGTCTGGTTATTTTCTCGTTGGTCATTTTAAGCGCGCCCGAGGCGGTTTTCGCTCGTTTGCCAAACGACCCGAACTACGCGGATCAGGAAAAAATGTGGAATCAGATAAACGCGCCCGCGGCTTGGGACTATGGCGTCGGCTCGCGCCATGCGGTGGTGGCGGTTATTGATGCCGGCGTTGACATCTGGCATAATGATTTGCGCGGCAATATCTGGGTGAACACAAGAGAAATTCCAGATAATGGCGTTGACGATGATCGCAACGGATATACAGACGATGTGAATGGCTGGAATTTCGTTGATAATAATAACAACGTGCGCACCTCGGTATTTAATGTTCAAGATGATCCGGAGGCGGTGCGCCATGGCACCATTATCGCCGGGCTCATTGGGGCGGTCGGCGACAATAATCGTGGTGGCGCGGGGTTGAATTGGCGGGTGCGGATTATGCCCATCCGCGCCATTGACAGTTCTGGCGCCGGTTTATTCACGCAGGTGATCGCCGCCATTGACTATGCCGTTCAGAACGGCGCCAATGTTATCAGCATGAGTTTTATCGGCGAGGATTCGGTCGGGTCCCTGCGGGAGGCTCTGCGCCGCGCCTACAACAAAGGAGCAGTGGTGGTAACAGCGGCCGGCAATCATGGTCGCGGTATTTCCGGTGATCTTGACGTGAAACCAATGTATCCAGCTTGTTTTGATAATGGCGACAGCGTCAATTGGCTTCTGACGGTTGCCGCGGTTGATGGTTCTGATCGATTAAGCCGTTTTAGCGATTATGGCAGTTGCATTGATATCGCCGCGCCCGGCGAGGGAATTTTTTCTACCGAACGATATGCTCCGCAGTTTGGCTATAATTATGAATTTGGCGGCGGCTGGAAAGGCACATCATTTGCCGCGCCAATTGTGGCTGGCGCCGCCGCTTTGCTGAAGAGCCTGCATCCGAATTGGCGGCCAAGCGCCATTATTTCCACTCTGTTAGCCAATACTGATAAAATTGATAATTTTAATTTGGACTATTTAGGAAAAATCGGCGCCGGCCGATTAAATATCGGTCGGGCTGTCGCCGCGGCCAGTAAAGTGGAGCCGCCGGAAGACACGTTGGATGGATTATTTTACTATTATGACGCGCACGGACTGTGGCGTCAATCAGTGAAAAGCAAAGTCGCCGCTCTCGTAGCTGTAGTGGCTGATGGGGAAATTGTCAGCGCTGGAGCGGTGCGCGGGGAGGATGACACCGAAAAACGGACGGTTATTTTGTTTAAAAGCGGGCGCAATTTTATTGTCCGCCAACTATCGGAAAAAGGTGCGATTGCCGCTCGCGATTTTATTGTGCCAGCCGTTCCGCGGCGTTTGACAAAATCCATTCGCGCTTTCGCGGCTGAAGACGGCGTTTTTATCGTCGTTGAACAGTTTGATGCCCGCGGCAAGAAAACTATTTTTACCGAATATTCAAACACGGGTGAAAAACTTAAAGAAGTAACTGTCGCCGGAGCTATTAGCGATTGGAGATTGAGCGCAATTAGCCGCGCTGTCGTGGCCGTGACCCAGCGGGGCGGAGAGGCGATCATCACCCAACTGCCGCTTGATGATCAAGGCGAAATACTCCTAGCCCGCATTCCCGGAATTAGAACGGTGCTAGCCTCCGCCATCGGCCATTTCTGGCCTGGGTCAGGCGAACAGATGGCTTTGGTTGTTCGGGAAAAATCTGCTATTAGCATGGTAACGCTTGATTTGCCAAGCGGCAGTTATCGTTTTAACGAAATTCAAGATAGTAACGGCCGTGTTCCTTGGAAAATTATCGCCGTGGCCAGCGCCGGGGGCGCGCGGCAGTCGCTTTTGCCGTTTCAAACGGATGGGAGAGTTTTCAGCGTGTTTAATCAATCAGGCACGCCGCTAAAACCGGTAGCCATTCCCAAAATTGACGGCAAAATTGATTGACCATTTTGCCGTTCAATGTTATTATTAGCGAGAACATTTATGTCTATGGATATTCCTATTTTTGAGAAAAAAAATGTGGTCGTGACCGGCGGGGCCGGTTTTATCGGCTCGCATTTATGCGAGCGCTTGCTCAAAGAGGCGAATGTCATCTGCGTTGATAATTTTTCCAATTCGCATCCCAACGCCATTAATCATCTTTTGCAGTATCCTGATTTTGAATTTATCAACTATGATGTCAACAAGCCGATTGATCTAGACGCTTTTGACGAACTTGATAAATTCAAGGTGAAGTTTCAGGGCATTCAAGAAATCTATCATCTAGCCTGCCCCACTAATCCGAAGAATTTTGAGAAATTAAAAATGCAATCGCTTTGGGCCAATTCTTCCGCCATGATCAATACGCTTGATTTGGCTGTGAAATATCATGCCCGGTATCTTTTCACCTCCAGCGCGGTAATTTATGGCGAGGCTCAGAGCGACCGGGTTTTTAAGGAAACTGATTTGGGCGCGGTTGACCACCTCTCCCTGCGGGCTTGTTATGACGAAGGCAAGCGGTTCGCTGAAACTTGCGCGGCGACTTATCAGCAAGTGCATGGGCTCGACGTTAAAATCGCCCGCGTTTTCACCACCTATGGGCCCCATATGCGGCTGTTTGAGCGTCAGCTTATTCCAGATTTTATTATTAATGCTTTAGAGGGCAAGAATCTCATTATTTACGGCGATGAGAGTTTTTCCACCAGCCTGTGCTATGTTTCCGACATTGTTGACGGACTGGCGCGTTTGATGGGGAGCGATCCGGAGGTGCGCGTGATGAACCTGGGCGGCGAACAAGCGATAAAATATGCCGATGTGGCGAAACAGATTATTGAACTCACCAACTCGCGTTCCTCATTGGTATTTGAGAAGCCACTGCTCTTTTTAAGCCGAAAAGGCCTCCCGAATATCAGTTACGCCAAAGACGCGTTGGGATGGTTTCCGCTTATGCGCTTAGAGGACGGTTTGCGCAAAACTATTGACTACGTCATCTCCCACAAGGAATCGCTTCTTTTTTCCGATTTTAATCAGTCTGCGTAGTGGTTTCCTATGGTGTTTATCATTGTGCCGGCGTATAATGAAGAGAAAAATATAGGTCGCGTGGTGCGCGGCCTTTTTGAACAGGAACCAAGATTGAAACAGATTGTTGGGGGGGGAGTTAAACTGATTGTGGTTGATGATGGTTCTACGGATAATACGGCGCGTGCGGCCAGAGAGTGCGGCGCGCTGGTATTGCGGCACGCGCTTAATCGCGGGCAGGGAGCGGCGCTAGAAACCGGGGATAGCTATGCCCGCGCGCACGGAGCCGGCTATGCCGTTCACTTTGATGGCGACGGGCAATTTAATCCAAGCGATATCGCTCCGGCGCTAGAGCTCATGCGCCGAGAAAATTTTGAGGTTATTTTAGGTTCGCGTTTTTTGGACAAACGTTCTCGCGTTCCCTGGCTCAAACGTTTCGTCATTTTGCCGGTAAGTCGTTGGATAAATTATGTATTCATCGGTTTGAAACTCACCGACGCGCACAATGGCTTTCGGATTTTTTCCCGCTCCGCGCTTAATCGTATTATCATTACTCAAGATCGCATGGCCCACAATACTGAAATTACCGCGGCAATTAGAAAATATAATTTGCGTTTCAAAGAATATCCCGTTGAAGTGGCATATTGGGAGATGGGGCAGGGGGTTGGCGGCGGGTTGAAGATTGTCGCCGATTTAATGATAAATAAATTAACCCGTTAGCCTATGCTTCTTATTCAGGCCGTTTTAATCGTTTTCTTTCTCTACGCTATTTTTAAAGTCGTCGAGCGTTTTCGGGAGCGCGCGCTTGCCTTTTGGTGGATGTTTTTTTGGGCTGCTTTTTGGGTTATCGCGGGCGTTGTCGCGTTGTTGCCGAATTCAGCATCTTATTTTGCTCGGCTGGTCGGAATTGGCCGCGGAGCCGATTTGGTAGTGTACGTCGCTTTGGTGGCGATTTTTTTCAGCTTATTTCGTCTGCTTGTCATGATGGAAAAAATGAAGCGAGAGATTACTTTGCTCACTCGCAAAGAGGCGCTGGAAGAAGCGATGAAGGATAACCGGGTATGAAGATTGCGCATGTCGTTTCCACTTTTCCGCCGCGTCTAGGCGGCATGGGAGCGGTGGCTTTTGATGAATGCCGCGGGCTCGCGGCTCGTGGCCACACCGTCACGGTTTTTACCCTAAATTATGGCGATCCGTCTGCGCCGGAAGACGCTTTAAATTTTCGAGTAGTCCGTTTATGGCCGTGGATTAGGGGGGGGGACGCGGGCTTGGCGCCCCAGCTCACTCGCGAATTGAAACAGTTTGATATCATTCATTTGCATTATCCATGGTATGGCGGGGCCGAGTGGGTATTGCTCGCTCACAAACTCTATGGCCGGCCATTTACGCTTACTTATCACATGGACGCTGCACCAACCGTCTGGCACAGACGGTTGGTGCAGAGGGCGTATGATCTTTTGCTGTTTCGCGCTATTGTAAAGGGAGCGAGCCGGGTACTCATGGTAAACTACGCTCACGCGCTGGGGAGCCAGCTAAAACAATTTTTGCCTCCCGAACGGATGACTGAACTTCCCAATGGCGTTGACACGGATTTGTTCCGTCCCGACGCCCACCGTGATATTCCCAAAGAAATTTTTGACTGGGTTGGCAAAAAAATAATTTTATTTGTCGGCAACCTATTGCCGGTGAAACGTCTGGATCTGCTTCTGTCGGCTTTAAATGGCATTGGAGATGCCAATGTCGTTCTGGCTGTAGTCGGCGGCGGCTACGCGGAAGAAAAATACCGGAAAATGACGGCGGAACTTGGCTTGACTGCGCGCGTTCGGTTCGTCGGTCCTTGCCACGATCGGCGGCAACTCGTCGCTTATTACAATTGCTCCGTCTGCCTTGTTGTTTCGTCTGACGCCGAATCGTTTTCCTTGGTTGCCGACGAAGCGCTCGCCTCGGGGTGCCCGGTCATCGCCAGCTCTTTGCCTGAATTACAAAATCGCCTTGAATCCGCCTGGCTTTTTACCCCGGGTTCGGCTGAAAGTTTGCGCGATCGTTTGGCGGCGTTTTTGAACCTTGCTCCGGAATTTCGCCAAGAGTTGGCCAGCCGCGGCCGTGAACGTGTTGTGAAACAATATAGCCTGAGCGGACATCTTGATCGTCTGGAAAAAATTTATCAAGAAATTATCAAATAATTTAATTTGTGCCATTTAACTACGAACAATCTATTTGGGGGCGGGGGACGGCCATTCTCGCGTGGAGCGACCCGGCCAGTTTTCGTTTGCGCCAGGCTCTAAATGCTCTGTGCACTCTTCCGGCTGGCTCCAAAGTTCTGGAAATTGGTTGTGGCGCCGGCCGGTTTATCAGAGGCATTAAACAGCTTCGGCCGGAGCTTGATTGCCATGGTTGCGATATTAGCGTCCAAGCCATTGACGAGGCCAAAAGCCGCGCTGACGGCGTTGTTTATGCTGTGAGCGCCGAACGTTTCCCTTATGAAGATAGTTTTTTTGACGCTGTGCTTATTTTTGATGTTTTGGAGCACGTGGCCGACCCGGCCGCTCTGCTCGCGGAAATGTCTCGGGTGTTGCTGTCGGGCGGCATTGCCTATTGCTTTGTGCCATGCGAAAGCGACTCGCTGTCGCTTTGGCATTTGCTTGATAAATTGCGTTTGAAGCGCAACCTGACGGGAAAATATGCCGGGCACATTAACTATTTTTTCCGTCGCTCCCTGTTAATTCTATTTCAGCCCCATTTTTCCGTTGTGTCGCTCCGTTACAGCGAACATCTGCTCGGCCAGATCGTGGGCGTGGTTGCTTTCTTTTTAATGGATCGAGCGGCTAAACGGCAGGGATTCCAACAAATCAATAACGAAATGTATTTTGACCAAAAATCATCGCCGCCGGTGAAACTGATAAAAAAAGCAGTGAACGGCTTTATTTATCTAGAATCGGCGGTTTTCAGCCGGGCGCCGTCGCCCAATGTCCATCTCATGGCGCGCAAAAAAGTATGAAAATCCTTCACATCATCCCTTCTGCCTTTGACTATTTTGACGACATCCGCGCCGCCGCTTTTTCTTTGGTCGGAAAACTTCCCGAGTATGGTATTGAGGCCGACGCGTTTACTTTGCAGTATGGCGGCGCTTCGCGGGAGGAGCGCGGAGAGGTGGCCGCTAAAGCGCCATCGCAGCGTTTTTTGGGCCTCAATTCGGTTGCGGAATTAATCGCGACTTTGAGCGAGTATGATCTCGTCCACGCGCACTGTCCATTTTTGGGGGCGGCCGGAAAAATTATTGCCTGGAAAAAGGAACATCCGCAAATTCCTTTGGTGGCGACATTTCATCGCCGTGTGGCCACCCCGGATTTTTTTAGTTTGGGCATTGTCTGGTATAATAGGTATTATCTTCCTAAATTGTTTCAGCTGTCCGACGTTGTGGCCGCCCCCTCGGAGCAGATGTTTCTAAAGAATTTTGGCGCCGCGCTGATGGCCAAAGGCAAATTTTATGAAGTGGACGGTTCCGCCAGCTGGCTTGGCGATTATTTGCCGGATGCTCCGGCGGATCACGGTGATGCGGTTGCGTTAAAATATGTTTTGTTATATAATAGTTTATTCAAAGAAGTAATTTAATTTTACGTTCTATGATTATGGACGAGCCAAAAAGTTTTTTTAGTCAATTAGACCCTAAGAGCGCTCTTGTTGTTGGGTTGGTCGGCGGCGTGTTATCCGTTGGCACGATTGGTTTTATCGTGCTCGGAGCGATTATGTTTAAAGGTAAAGACATCGGAACACCCGCGCCGGCCGCATCGGCTCCGGTGGCTGTCCAGGGACCATCTCCAACGGCGCCATCTGCTCCGGCGTCTAATTTGCCCAAAACCAGTAAACCAAAAGTGGAGTTATTTGTGATGTCCTACTGCCCGTTCGGCTTGCAGATGGAAAAGGCCGCGGCGCCAGCCTGGGAGCTTCTTAAAAACAAGGCTGATATCAGTGTGAAGTTCGTTTCTTACGCCATGCATGGTAAGAAAGAGGTGGACGAGAACACTCGCCAGCACTGTATCCAAACCGAACAGTCGGCCAAGTATCAAGCTTATCTAAAATGTTTCTTTGGCGCCGGTCAAAATGATGGCAACGAAGCGGGGTATCAGCAATGTTTGACCGCCGTTGATGTAAATCAATCCGCTCTCGCGAGTTGTATTTCTCGCACTGATAAAAAATTTGGCGTTATGGCTAAATATAATGATCAAGGGTCATGGCTTAATGGCCGTTATCCAGTCTTTCCGATTCACGCCGATTTGAGTCGCAAGTATGGCGTACAGGGCTCGCCGACTTTAGTGGTAAACGGGGTTACCCTCGCTTCTTCTGAAGAGGATTTTGCCCAATGTCAGGCGCTCGGCGCTCAATGCGTTCTTTATCCGGTAAACCGCACTCCGGAAGCTCTGAAACAAGTCATCTGCGCCGCTTTCACCAATCCTCCCGCGGAATGTCAAAAGACTCTAAGCAATAGTTCCTATGGCGCCGGTTTTGGCACGGAGTTAAGCGCGGGCGGCCCGGCGGCGGCTCAACCAGGCTGTGGCACTTGATTAGCAGTAAGTATTTCACGCTGTTTAGTGCGTAGAACTTATAAATTTAGCGTTTTAAGTATATGGGACGATTCAAAAAAGGCTTATTTTTAGGTGGGTTGCTCGGCGCGACCTTGATGTGGCTCAATGCCACGCCCAAGGGTAAAGAGATGCGCGCTAAATTGGCGGCGCATTTAGAGCCGCTTTATAACGAATTGAAAACAAGCCTTAAACAACTGGAGGGGCCGACCAAAGAAATGTATGACGCGCTCGTGGAGCGGGCGGTCGCGGAATACGCCGGCAAAAAAAAGCTAGCCGCCGAAATGACCGATCATTTGATTCGGCAGTTGAAGAGAAAATGGAAAGATTTGGAGAAAGAAATAAAGAGATAATCAGATACTCTTTTTAATATCTTCTACTTGCAACTGCAGTTCGCGGTTGCCGTTCCATTCGTTTACTCCCACCGTGAAAGCCAGATCAATTTTGTCGCCGGGTCGCAGAGCGCTCCAGTTGTCAGGGTGGCGCTCTACATTGCCAAAGCCAAAGGCGATAGTTTTGCGCACTATATGGGAATTATGTTTTACCATCAGGCGCAAATGTTTGCCGTCGGACCCCACCGGGTCTACCCCCATCACGGTGAGGCCGGTAGCCGCGTAAAGCGGCTCTTCGTTGGCCACTCCGAATGGTTCAAATTTTTGTAAAATATCGTAAAGCTTCCAGTTCACTTCATCCAAGTCCACCTCGGCGTCAATTTTTATTTGGGGCGTTAGATCAAGATCTTTTGTGCCTATATCCGCTTTAGTCAGCAGGGTGGTTTTGAATTCTTCTAGCGCCTCCCGATTTTTGAGAGAAAATCCGCAGGCCTGCGGGTGGCCGCCGAATTTATAGAAAAATTCCGGTATGGTTTTGAGCGTTTCAATCATATTAAAGCCCGGGACACTCCGGCCCGAACCGGTAATGAGGCCGTTGTTCAAGCCCATGGCGATCACCGGTTTACCGAACTCTTCTTTGACGCGGCCGGCTATCAGCCCCACAATGCCCGTGGCCCAATTCTCGCCAAAAACAAAAATGATGGAGTTATTTTCCTGTTTGGTGTCTTTAATTTGTTTGCGCGCCGCGGCCGCTATCTGATCGGTGAGTTTCTGTCGGTCGGTATTGTTTTTGTTGAGTTGGAGGGCGAGCGAGTCGGCTTCGTCTTCCGTTTCCGCCATCAGGAGAGCGAAAGCGACATTGGCGTGGTCCATGCGGCCGGCGGCGTTGATGCGCGGCGCGATTTGGAAACTGATGGTTTGAGTGTCAAAAGTTCGTTTGGATTTTCCATTTTCGTCTATCAGTCCGGCCACCGCCAACAGTTTTTTCAAACCGACATTTTTAGTTTTGTTTAAAACCGTTAAGCCGTAGCGCACCAGTGTGCGCGATTCTCCGACCAGGGGCACCATATCGCCGACGGTGGAGATGGAAACTAAATCCAATAGCCACTTTTCGGCGGATGCGTACGATTCGCCTGAGGGTAATTTGCATTGTGTCGCGTCTTTGTCATTCTGAGGCGTAGCCGAAGAATCCCTTTTGATTGGGTTAAGGGATCCTTCGCTCCGCTCAGGATGACAGTTAAGTTGGCGGTGATGTTGCAACAAAGCCTGCGCCAGTTTGAAAGCCACCCCGCCGCCCGCGAGCGTTTTGTCCGGGTATTTTTCGCCGGGCACCAGTGGGTGGATAATGGCATCGGCCGGGGGGAATACTGCTGGCATAGCATGGTGGTCGGTGACAATCACGCTCATGCCCAACTTTTTCGCCAGCGTAATTTCTTCGGTGTTCCCAATACCGCAGTCGCAGGTGATGATTAGTTCTGCTCCGCCGTCTTTTAAGAGTTGAATCGTGCGATTATTGAGCCCGTAGCCATCCGTTTCGCGATGAGGGAGGAAGACACCGGTTTTTTTCGCCCCCAGTTTTTTTAGGGTGGTGAGGATAATGGCTGAAGCGCATACGCCGTCCGCGTCATAGTCGCCATGCACCACAATTTTTTTGTCATGTTCCAGGCATTCCCAGATCAAGGCCACCGCTTTGTCCATGTCATTAAATAAAAAAGGATCATGAATATCTCCCTCATAATCCGGATTTAGAAATTCGTCAATCTGTTCTTGTGTTTTGAGATTGCGGTTCCAGAGGAGCCGCGCCACAATAGCGGGTAACTCCGGGTGAGCTTCGGAAAATTCTTTTGGCGGCGGTTCGGTCACGATCCATTTTTTCATAATAATTGACAACTGTGATTACTGTAATGCCGGCAAAATCGTGAAAAATAGCATGCCGATGATTCCGATAATGGCCACCAATATTTTGAGAGATTTTTTAGTTTTTGGTTTCATAACGCGGATTTAAACAGATTATCGTTTAAGCACTGCCAAATAGGCTTCCGTTGGAATGTCCACCTTGCCGTGTGACAACATGCGTGCTTTACCCTTTTTCTGTTTTTGGAGCAGTTTCATCTTGCGCGTGTAGTCGCCGCCGCTCATTTTGGCCAGTACGTCTTTGCGCAGGGCCGACAAATGTTCAGAGGCGATAATTTTCCCGCCAATCGCGGCTTGAATTTTTAAGACGAACTGTTGTTTGGGTAAAGACTCTTTGAGCGATTCGCAGATTTTTTTACCGACCGCGTAGGCTTGGTCTTTCCACACCAAAGTCGCTAGTGCTTCCACCGGTTCTTCGGCCACCAGAATATCCAGTTTTACCACTTCGGTGGCTTCGTAGCCCACTAGCTCGTAATTCATGGAAGCGTAGCCGCTGGTAACTGTTTTAAGTTTATCATAAAAATCCGTGATGAGCGAGGCCAGCGGAATTTCATAGTGGAGCAGAGCTCTTTGGTCTGCGCCCGTGCTTAAGTACTCGGTATTTTTATAGCGGCCCTTCCGCTCAGACACCAGCCCCATCACGCTTCCCACATAGTCTTTGGGGGTAATAATATCCAGCTTAATCCATGGTTCCTCAACCGCGGCAATATGCCCGGCAGGCGGCATGGCTTGCGGGCTGTTGATAACCAGTTTTTCGCTATTTGTTTGCGTTACGTGGTAGGCCACGCTTGGCATGGTAATGATAATTTCCAGACCGTGTTCGCGCTTTAGGCGTTCTTGGAAAATGTCCAAATGGAGCATCCCGAGGAAGCCGCAACGAAAACCAAAACCCAGCGCGTGTGAATGCTCTGGTTCATAGACGAGCGACGAATCGCTTAATTTCAGTTTATCAATGGCATCGCGCAGTTCCTGGTAAGCGTCGCCTTCCTTGGGGAAGATGCCGGCGAAAACCATCGGCTTCACTTCGCGGTAGCCGGGCAGCGCCTCATGGGTCACGCCATTTTTTTCCTCTCCGAGCAAAGTAATGGTGTCGCCGACGCGGCAGTCGCGCACTTCTTTGAGGCCGGTGACTATGTATCCAATTTCACCGTTTTGCAAACATTCGGCTGATTTGAATTTTGGCGTATAGTAGCCAAGTTCCAGCACCTCCGCCGGGGCGCGGGTGCTCATCAGATAAATTTTATCGCCTTTTTTTAATTCCCCGTCAGCGATGCGCACCGAAGCCACCACCCCCTTGTATTCGTTAAAAAGAGAATCAAAGATTAGCGCGCGCGGCGGCCGGACGGTATTATCCGGCGGCGGCGGCACGCGATCAATTACTGCCTCAAGAATAGCTTCTACCCCTTGGCCGGTTTTGCCGGAGGCGAGTAAAATGTCCTTTTCTTTACAACCAAGCAGATTAATTATTTCTTCCTTTGTTTTTTTCACATTCGCGATCGGCATGTCAATTTTGTTGATCACCGGAATAATCGCGAGATTCTGTTCCATTGCCAGGTAGAGGTTGCCGATGGTTTGTGCCTGCACGCCTTGCGTGGCGTCAACCAGCAAAATCGCTCCTTCCACGGCGGCGAGCGAGCGCGACACTTCATAGTTAAAATCCACGTGACCCGGGGTGTCAATCAAATCCAAAATATATTCCTGCCCTTTCAGCGAATATTTCATGCGCACCGGCGTCAATTTAATGGTGATGCCGCGCTCGCGTTCCAAATCCATGGAATCAAGGAGCTGTGATTTCATTTCCCGTTCTGACACGGTTTTCGTTAATTCCAAAAAACGATCCGCGAGCGTGGATTTGCCGTGGTCTATATGCGCGATAATACAAAAATTGCGAATGTGGTCGTTCATAGCGGCTACAATCCCTCCGCCTCGTCAATACCGGCCGGAACGCTCCAGAGCCGGAGCCAGCGTTTTTTTAAACTGCTTTGGAAATGGGCCATCTCTTCCAGTTTAAGGGCGCGGCAGATCAGGCCGTAAACAAGCAACCCTACACTACCGGAAATAAATCCTTGTAGCAAGATTCCATAAAAATAATCCAAATTTAATACGGCATTAAGCGGGTATTTCAAAATTTGAATCAAAATCGCCATTAAGCCTCCCGCGACGCTGATTTTGAAAGCGGCGACAAGGAACCGGTCAAGCTCCAAATATTTGGTTTTTTCTTGGAGCAATATCACGAGAAGAACGATATTGATAGAGGCCCCGAGAGCGCTCGCGAGCGCTAATCCGGCCACCCCCAGCGGTTTCATGAGAAGAAGAGCGGCGATGATGCCGAAGAGTTCTGAAATCAGTCCGGCGACAAATGGCGTTTTTGTGTCCGACAGCGCGTAGAAAGCGCGCGCGTAAAGCGGAATGAGCGCTTGAGCTAGTAAACCGAGAGCGAAGAACGCCAGGGCGTTCGCGGTCGCGATAGTCGCCGTCCAGTTGAATGCTCCGCTCCCCAAAACAACGCGGACGATTTGCGCGCGTAACAGCAGAATCAAAATAGCCGCTGGCACCGTAAGGAAAAATATTTGTCTGGTGGCGCTGCCGAGATATTCAATAAAACGGTCAAAACTCCGTTCGGCCGCGGCCATTGAGAGCAGAGGGAACACCGCCAGAGCGAATGGTATGCCGATGATGCCGGTGGGTACGGCCTGTAAATTGTTGGCATAGTTATAGACCGCCACTGAACCGGCCGGCAAAAGAGACCCCAGCATAGTTACAACCACGTTATTTATCTGCGTCATAGCCAATCCAAGCGTCCGCGGCGCCATCAATTTGCCGATCAAGCGCACGTCCGGGTTTCTAAATTCCAGGAGTGGTTTCCAGCGATAGCCATTACGGCGGGCGCCATATATTTGAATGCTGCCATGCGCCGCCGCTCCTAGCGCCACGCCCCAGGCCAAACCGGATAGGCCGAAGAGCGGGACAAGAATCAGCGCGCCGATGATAATGCCGATGTTATAAAATATGGGAGCGACGGAATAAACTAAAAATTGCCGGAGTGATTGTAGAATTCCGCCCATTACCATAGAAATGCCGAGGAGCAGGGGAGAAAACAGCATGATTCTGGTAAAGGTAATGACCATCTGTCGGCTTTCTTCGGAGAATCCGGGAGCAATGGCGCGCGACAAATACGGCGTGGCTGCTATGCCGATGCCGCACAAGACTAAGAGAGTGGCGCTGACGATATTGACGATGGAGTTGGCGAGCCGCCAAGCCGGTGTTTTATCTTCGCTTTGATAAAATAGTTTAGTGAAGGTAGGAATGAATCCGGCAGTGAGCGCTCCGATGATCAGCAGATTATAAATGAGGTCTGGAATTTTGAACGCGGCGTAATAGGCGTCCATTACCGGTCCGGCGCCAAAATAGTGCGCGAAAATTCTATCGCGCGCGAGGCCGATCAACCGGCTTAAAAGGGTTGAAGCGGCGATCACGACCGCCGCGCCGGTAATTGTTTTAGTTGGAGAGGTTAGTAGTCGTCTCAGCATGTTATGGCTTGATGGAAGGGGCGCTGGTGAAGTTAACCGTTAAAACGGCGTAATCGGTTCCCGGACGTTTTTCTTCCTCTCCTTGAACCAGAAGCGCTCCGCTAGTCGCGCCTTGGCTGAAGGAAAAAGCGTAAGCGCCTTTGCTGTTTTTTTCCTCGTTGATGGCGTAACCTTTTTTCAACAATTCTTTTTTATAATATGACGACACGAAGCTTGGTTCGGCATCCATATTTTTCCATTCAATTTGCACGGTATCGCGCGCGTCGCCAACCGGCGCCGTCAGCATTGACCAAAATCGGCGCGTTAAGGGAGCGGCGGCCATGTTATCCGATTGGATTTTTGGCTGTTCATCATGCTGTATGGTTAACAGCAGAGAGGACAAAATAACTTTGGGGAAAAGCGCCGCGATCTCCATACTGCGGTTTTTGTAGCGCCCGGAGATAAAAGTAATTCGGTCAATCGTGTCTTTGTCGTAAATAGTGATAGTGTCCGGAAAGTTCTTGGGCACGGTCGGAAGTGTGGTTGGACCGGCGCCGACCGCTATTCGGAAAGCCGCTACCAGGGCGATGAGGAGCAACAATAAACAGCCGCAGCCGGTGAAGCAGGTTCGTTTGAAAGAAGATCGTTTCTTGGTAAGCTCCCCGAGCGGCGGCTCAACAATTTCAACGGTATCAAGTTTATTTTTAGGCATACAAAAATAAGCTGTTGGAGAGTAGTGTAACAGATTTTTTTATTATTGAACAGGGTGACATAGGCCTGATGTTGTGGTATAGTTATTTAAGTTTTGAACTTGTTTCAGCCGAAATTAATAATAATTTTCTCGGCGGCCATTACGCCCCGCCACCAGCGGGTTTGGACGCTATGAAAATTATTATTAATTAGGCTATTGGTAATAACTCGCTACGAGTTTTTTGTATGAAGATAACTTTCTACGGTGCGGCCGGGGGAGTCACTGGCTCATGTTCACTGCTGGAAACCAACGGCCAGCGTTTTTTGGTTGATTGCGGCATGTTTCAAGGCGATGACGAGCTGGAGAAGAAAAATCAAGAGCCTCTGCCTTTTGACCCCACTACTCTCACGGCTGTTTTTGCCACCCATGCGCACCTAGACCATGTCGGCCGTCTGCCGCTACTGGTGCGCGGCGGGTTCACCGGCCATTTTTATGCGACGCCGCCCACGGTGGAGCTGGCGCAGTTGATTATGGAAGACGCGCTCGGCGTAATGACCTATGATCATAAAAAAATGGGCAAGCCGATAATTTACGATGAAATAAATATCGCCGGGGTGATGGGCGCTTTTAAAGCCGTAGAATACGATACGCCCCTTGCGGTCGGCGGCATGACTGTCACTTTCCACGATGCCGGGCATATTTTTGGCTCGGCTTTCATTGAATTCCAAACTGAAGATAAAAAAATTGTCTTTTCCGGCGATGTGGGCAATATTCGGGTGCCCATTTTGCGCGACACCGAAGATTTGCCGAAAAAACTGGACGCCCTTGTTTGCGAATCCACCTACGGTGATCGCTTGCATGAGTCTTCTGCTTCCCGCCAAGAGCTCATTGAGCGCCTCATATCAGAAGCGATTGGCCGGGGCGGGGTAGTGATGATTCCGTCGTTTTCGCTGGAGCGCACGCAAGAGCTTATCTACGATCTGAATGACCTTATTGAACGCAAACACAAGTTGGCGCGCGTTCCTATTTTTTTGGATAGTCCGCTCGCCATAGACGCGCTCAAAGTGTATCGCAAATTTCCGCGCTATTATGACGAAGAAGCCGCGCGTTATTTTAAGGAGGGCGACGATATGTTTTCTTTCCCGGGTCTCACTCCCACCTACACGCGCGACGAGTCCATGAAAATTAACCACACTCCGGGGCCAAAAATTATTATCGCCGGCGCCGGCATGATGAACGGCGGGCGCATTGTGCACCACGCCCTGCGCTATCTGTCTGATACTCGCAACACTTTGCTCCTCATTGGGTATCAATCCAAAGGCACTTTAGGCCGACAACTTATGGAAGGGCAGTCGCCAGTCAAAATTCTCGGAGAAGAGGTGGCTGTTCACTGCCAGATAAAAATGATTGGCACGCTCTCGGCCCATGGCGACCAAGATAAACTGCTGGGTTGGATTGACGCGTCTGCGCCGCGTCAGGTATTTCTCAATCACGGTGACCCGGCGGCTAAAGAGGCGTTCGCAAAAAAATTGTCTGTACTCGGGGTGAAGGTCGCGCCGGTCGCGCCGGGAATGACGGTAGAAGTGTAATAAATTTTTTCATACTTATCCACAACCCGCCTTTTAGGCGGGTTTTTTGTTTTATATTAGCCAATCCGCCAGCTGGCGGATTATGGTGGAAGGTGTTGACCAGTGTGGGGGAGTGGTATATAATGGTTATAAGTGGGGAGAAGTGGAGAACAAGAATCACAAATTTTATGGCCTTCATCGGCGAATACGCTCATACCATGGACGATAAAGGACGGTTGGCCATACCGATCAAGTTTCGGGCGGAATTGAAAAAAGGGGCGGTGGTCACGCGCGGATTGGACAACTGCTTGTTTCTCTACACCAAGGATGAATGGGCGAAGGCGGCAGAAAAATATGCGGCTTTGCCAATCAGCCAAGCTAACAGCCGCGCTTTTTCTCGCTTGATGTTGGCCGGAGCCATGGATGTTGAATTTGATAAACAGGGTCGGGCGCTTATTCCTGAGTATCTCAGGGAATACGCCGGATTAAAAAAAGAGGTAGTGGTGGCTGGTCTTTATAATCGTTTGGAACTTTGGGATAGCGCCCGGTGGCAGACGTATAAAGGGCAGACCGAAGCGGAGAGCGGGAGCATCGCCGAACGGATGGCTGAACTAGGAGTTTAACGACTATGCGACACGTACCTGTTTTACTGGCCGAAGTCATTGATTTTTTACAATTGAAGTCGGG
This sequence comes from uncultured Gammaproteobacteria bacterium, assembly GCA_964531745.1. Taxonomy (GTDB): domain Bacteria; phylum Patescibacteriota; class Patescibacteriia; order Magasanikbacterales; family GWA2-37-8; genus JACRFW01. The sequence continues at coordinate 22,304 of CAZHFX010000004.1, read as the reverse complement.
GATGAATGTTGTTGATTGTACTTTGGGTGACGCTGGCCACAGCGAAGCGATGCTCACGAAAACTTCTCCGGATGGTCGTTTGCTGGGGCTGGATGCCGACCCCGAATCGCTCTTGCGCGCCAAACAATATCTGTACGGTTTTGGGGCGCGCGCCAGCTTTGTTCGTGAGAATTTTTTTCATCTCCAAGAGATCGTCAATCGTGAACATTTCTCCCCTGTCAATGTCATTTTGATGGATTTGGGGTGGAGTAGCCCGCAATTTTCCGAGCGTGGGCGCGGGTTCAGCTTTGAAAAGGATGAACCGCTGGATATGCGCTATGGCGGGCCTGCCCAGAGTCTAGGTGGGGTGGGCGACACTGCCGCGGAAATTCTGAATACCGACAGTCAAAAAGAATTAGAATTAATTTTTAAAAATTACGGTGAAGAAAAATTAGCCAAAGAAATATCGGCCGCTGTAGTTCTGCGGCGGGGTGACGCACCTTTCAAAACAACGAGTGAACTGGTGGAAATTATTCTCGCGGTTTATCGGGAGAAATTACATTCTGCCAAAGAAATTCCGTGGGTGGGGGGGATACACCCCGCGACAAAAGTATTTCAGGCCCTGCGCATCGCGGTGAATAAAGAGCTGGACGTGCTGAAAGAAACTTTGCCCCAAGCGGTGGACGCGCTCTCTCCGGGCGGGCGGCTGGCCGTCATCGCTTTTCACTCTTTGGAAGACAGAATTATAAAACATTTTTTCCAGGCGCAAGAAAATAAAACTTTAAAAATTATAACTAAAAAGCCGCGGGTTGCCTCAAAGGAAGAGATTAAAGCAAACCCCCGGGCCAGAAGCGCAAAACTGCGGATTATTGAAAAATTAGAAAATTAGAAAATTATTTAGCATTTAGCATTTAGCATTCTGCATTTAACATTTTCAATCGGTATGTCCATCAAACTACGCCTCAAATATCGCTATCGTTCCGTCAGACAATTTGTTGACTCCGTCAGCCTGCCGGTTTGGGTGTGGAGCGGTTGGGTTAAAGGAATCGTCGGCATCTTGGCGATAGTCGTTGGTGTCGGGTATATGTTTCAAATCAATACCATCGGGACGAGCGGTTATGTTGTCTATACGCTGGAGAAACAAATCGCGGCGGTAAGCGACGAAATTCAGAAATTAAACAGCGAAGTCGCGTCCGTCCAGTCATTATCCAATATTAAAGAGCGTTTGCGAGAAGTTGATGGCGATATGGTGGCCGCTACTCAAATTCAGTACGCGCGGCGTTCTTTGGAGAAAACCGCGTTTGCGAGATAAGCATGCGTGCGTCTTAAGCCCCCCAGCTTCACTGGAAGGTTTTTGTGTTATCGGATGTATTGCTCGTCTATTACGTTCCACTCTGCCAGAACCAGACGAACCATCCTCCTTCATATGTCGTGACCCATCTACCAAAAGGAATTTTAAAGACGTATATTTCAGGGTTGGTTTGTTCAGAACCAGCAGGATGTTGTTCCTGAAAATTTTTGTTTGAACGTACTATATTCCTTACCTCTTCATCCTTTAGCCACGGAGCCCGTGTTAGAATCCCGGTGATTATCAACACTAGAACTACCAGCAAGGCTATAAAATTCCTTTTGATATTCATGTGATTATGGTTAGTGTAGCGGAACGAGCGCAGCGACTCTGAATTTTTTGACTCTGATCGTCATAATTATAGATAAAAATTTTCGTAATTTTACATAACGTGTCGCCGATATCTGACGTTCTAATGAAGCGAAGCGAAATTAGAATGTAGCTTTAGCCCTTGCAGATATCGGCTGTTAGCTGATGTTAATTTTTTTCTTACCCGAACTTCAATTTTAGAGTTACCATAAAAATATTCATCACTAGGGTTATGCTGCTCATGATAACAAGCGAATAACTATTTATATAGAAACCATAAACTATCCACAAAATTTGGCCAGCAAGGTTTATAACGCTCCAAGCCAACGCGACATCCTTAGTCGATCTTGTTTTCCAAGACTTAACGACTTGAGGAAATACAGAAATAGCCACAAGCAAACCTGCTATAAAACCAACAACCTCAACGTTCATCATAATATTTTTATTTTAATTAGGGTAAGAAAAAAATTAATTTCAGCTAACTACTTATATACCAACTCATTGAAAAATTGGCTAAAGTATGCTGAAATTTTTTATGGGGGGTGGCAATACGTTTGAGAGGTAGACAAATGCAAGCATCAATTTTTGGTAGAATACCAATTTATCGGTAAAAAGTCTATTTTTGTGGAAGCAGGGGTCGAGCGTTTTTTATTTCCTCCGACAATATGATATACTAATTGATATGTATTTAATCATTCTTCAACGGCTGGTCGGCGAAGCGGCGCTTGATTTCATCTATTTTCCCGTTTGGTGGTATACCGGCGGCCTGCGCTACGCGGGGAGCCGCTATTTTGTTTGGCTGAAGGCCGGCAACCGCGCGCTGGCCCCGGCGTTGTGGCTGAAGAATTTATTCGTGCCTATGTTTGGGCAGACGGACTGGCAGGGAAAGATTATTAGTTTTTTTATGCGCCTCGCGCAGATATTAGCTCGCGCTCTGGCGCTCATCGCGTGGGTAGCGGTCTCTGCCCTGCTGTGGGTTATCTGGGTTTTTTTACCAGTCATCGCGCTCTACGGCCTCATTTTAGCATTTACTTCCGGAGTTTAGCCTATGCTGTTTGAATCTCTGCCGCCTTTGCCTTTGCTTTCCTGCTCCACCTGCCGTCGAAGCGGCATTGTTGATTGGCGCACCTGCCCTTCCTGCCGGGGGTTGGCTGTTGGTTATCTGGCGCGCGGGCGGTGGCTCTATTGGCAATACCCGTTGGAGCGTTATCACTTGGCTTTGCGGCGCGCCCGGCGGATTTTTAACAAAATTCGTTTCATTACCGTTATCATTGTTGGTTTGAATTTTTGGATTTGGGCCGGGTTTCTGGTCTATCGCGCCTGGGCCGCCGGTAAACTCGCGGCGAGTGCCGACCCGGCTGTCTTCATATCTAACCTCCCCGCGCTCTCTCTCGCTTTTTTTTGGTTCGGAGTGCTGACGCTAGTATATGTGAAGTATCGTTCCATCCGGGAAAAACAGTTTGTGGGGTTGGTGGAACATCATTCTTATAAAAAAGCCACCGATGGCGAACGCGCCGAGGGTAGTCCGGTGAATTGGACGGAAGTCAAGAAAATTTCTCGCCGCCGGCGTCATAATATTTCCGACGCTTTTACCGCTGAAAGTTTAGAAATCATTGGCCAGGCCTATACTCTAGCCGATCAGGCCGGTTTCAACAAATTCACTCCGGCCCATTTGTTTTACGCCACCCTCGGGTCCAACCGCATCAGCAATCTATTTGTCCGGCTGGGTTTTTCGGCGGAAAGCATCGCCGAGAAACTAAAACCGCTTTTTAGCGCTGATAACTCCACCACCGGCGGCACGCGTACCGCCCCCGTCGCGACCGATGAAGTGTATCAGGCTCTTTTTGTGGCGTATGAAGAAGCCTATGCCGCTCACCAAGAATATGTCAGCGTCACTGAATTGCTCGTGGCTTCAATAAAAGAATTGCCGGAGGTGCAGGAAATTTTGTATGATTTGGGCATTGATAAGCAAAAATTGCTCAACGTGGTGGAGTGGGCGCGTATTCGGGAGCGGCTTTACCGCCAGTATCAAACTTTCCGCCGTTCGGCGCGTCATCGCTCCACTCATGGCATGGACCGGGCGATGACGGCTGTCGCCACTCCATTTTTGAATCAGTTGAGCGACGACCTAACCCTGTTGGCCCAGTTTGGCCATACTATGCCGTGCATCGCGCGCGAACGGGAGATTGAAGATATTTTTCAGGTTGTTGATGGCGGGCAGGAAAACGTACTGCTCGTCGGCGATTTTGGCACCGGTAAAAAAAGCATCGTGGAGGGAATCGCGGAGAAAATGGTAGCCGATGACGTGCCGTCGCGCTGGCAAGATAAACGTTTAGTGCGCCTGAGTATTTCATCGTTGCTCGCCGGCACCACTCCCGCTGGCGCCGTAGAGCGCCTCATCGGCGTGATGAATGAGATCAGTCGCGCCCAAAATATTATTCTCTATATTCAAAATATCCATGAGCTCATCGGCGTGTCGGCCGGGGGCGGGGGGCAGAGTTTAGATGTCGCCGGCACGCTCGCTGATTATCTCGCGGGCGGTCGCTCCATGGTGATTGCCAGCACCACGCCAGAAGCCTATGCCGAGCATTTAGCCAATTCAAAATTAAGCGCCATTTTTTCCAAGATAGATATTCCGGAAATGGATGAAAATCAGGCGATTCAGGTGCTGGAATCAAAAGTCGGTTCCATTGAGTACAAACAGCAGGTTTTCTTCGCCTACGATGCCATCGCCAAAGCGGTCGCTCTTTCCATGCGTTTTATCCGCGATGTGCTTTTGCCGGGCAGTGCTCTAGAAATAATCACCGAAGCCGCCAGTTTAACGCACCGCGAAAAAGGCGCGAATGCCCTTGTTACCGCCGAAGAGGTGGCCAAAGTGATTGCCGGAAAAACCAAGATTCCAGTTACGGCCGTGACGAGCGATGAGAGCGCCAAGCTAATGCACCTTGAGGAAACTCTGCACCAGCGGGTGATTGGGCAAGACGAAGCGGTGACTCTGGTCGCGAACGCTCTGCGCCGCGCCCGCGCTGAAGTTCGTTCCACCAGCAAGCCTATAGCCAATTTTTTGTTCTTGGGTCCAACCGGTGTGGGTAAAACCGAACTGGCCAAGACCATCGCCGAAGTTTATTTTGGCGGCGAGGAGAGAATGGTGCGTTTTGACATGAGTGAGTATCAAGACAAAGCCAGCATCTATCGCCTCATTGGAGTGCCCGGCCAAAAGGGGAGCGGTATTTTGACCGAGGCTATTCGTCGTCATCCCTTTGCGTTGCTCTTGCTTGATGAAATAGAAAAAGCGGACAAAGATATTTTGAATTTATTTTTGCAGGTGATGGACGATGGCCGCCTCACCGATTCCACCGGCAGGGTGATTGATTTTACCAATGTTATTCTCATTGCCACCTCAAACGCCGGCACGAGTTATGTCGCGGAGCAGCTGCGCTCCGGCGTTTCAAGCGACGCCATTAAAGAGCGTTTGCTTCATGGCGGGCTCAAAGAATATTTTCGCCCGGAGTTTTTGAATCGTTTTGACGGCATCGTGCTCTTCCGCGCCCTGCAAGTGGCCGATATCAAAAAGATCGCCGGGCTCATGCTCAAGCGTGTGGCCAAAGATCTTGACGTCAAGGGGATTGAGCTCAAGGTGGAAGACGCGGCCTTGGATTTTTTTGCTTCTGTTGGCTTTGATCCGGAGTTCGGCGCTCGTCCGCTCCGCCGCGCTCTCCAGGAGCGGGTGGAAAATCAATTGGCGGAACTGCTTTTAAGCAAAAAAGTAAACCGGCGCGATGTGGTGGTCTTGGGGGCGGAAGGGAAGATGGAGGTTGTGAAATAAAAATGTTTTTCCGTATGGAAAAAACTCGTGTCTGGGAAAAACATTACTGGCAAGTATTTTTTTTGCTTTTTTTGTCTTCTTTTTTTATTTTCCTTGCCACCTGGCATGGTGTCTTTCAGGGATATGAAAGAGAAACAGCGGATGCCGCTCTGGCGTTGCTTGATGGCCGTTATGAAATAAAGCGCGCGGGGTTGGGCGCGGTCGTTCTGTATGTTCCGTTCGCACTGATTGGTTTTGCTTTCTCACCGCGACATCTCTCCACTTTTTTGACTCTCGTGCCACTTTTTTATTCGGCTCTTGAAGTGGCCATGATTTTTTTGTGTTTGAATCGTCTCACCAAACAAATAACTACAAGCGTCGCAGTTTCACTCCTGATCGCCTTTGGGAGCTCTCTTTGGCCGTACAGTACCATCGGTATGGAATATCAGGCCGGGCTCCTTGTCAGTGTATTATTTCTCGCGCTTCTTCGGTGGCGTGATGGCGACGGATCAATTTTAACAGTCGGAATCATAGCGGCGTATCTCGCCATCACCAAATCATACGGCAGTGTCGGTTTGCTGGCGAGTGTCGTTTCAGTTTTTTTTGTGATGTATGATCGGCAAAAAATAAATTGGAAAAAGTTCGGTCAGACTATGCTACCCTTGGTTGCGCCGGCGATCGTGCTTCTCGGGTTGCAGGTTACTCTAAACATTTGGCTCTATGGGCAGGCTTCCGGTGCCTATTCACTCGCTCATGAATTTCAATTGTGGAATTGGTGGGAAGGATTCTACGGATTCTTTTTTTCTGCCGGTAAGAGCATTTTTTTGTACAATCCACTGCTCGTAGTGGCGCTTTTTCTCTGGCCGAAATTTTGTAAGCGCGATCCAATGATCGGCCTGTTTGTCATCACCATTTTAATTCTTTTACTTCTCATCAACGCGCCCTTTAGCTATTGGACAGATGAAACATGGGGTCCGCGTAAACTCGTTCCCATCATCGCGCTTTTACATCTGCCGCTAATTGAACTGTGGGCTGTCAAACGGGCTAAATTAATGTGGGGCATCATCGGACTGCTCGCAGTCGGGGCTATTTATGTTCAATTTTTGGGTTCGGCGTATAATTACGATCGTGAGCTTATTTTCCTGCGTTCCGTTAATATGGATTCGCTCGCCAGTATTCGGTTTATTCCAGAGCTATCACACGAATACGTGTATCATCGTCTGTGGTCAGGCTATATTGGAATTGGTTCTGATCAGTTCGTTTATTCGGAGCCAAGTTGGTTTCGTTGGACTGTGCCTGGCGAGCGTGATGTGGTTTTGCGGGGGGCAAAGGCCTCCTTGCGTCCATGGGTAAAGCCGGATATTCTATGGTTGACTGGCGGCGGAGGGTACAAAAAAATTATTTTGACATTTCTCATGCTTGGTGCCGCCGGAAGTATTTGGTCGATTTATTATATCTGTCGAAAAAATAAAGCCGGTCTGTTCGCGTAGTCCTATGTTCTATTTTATTCTCTCATTCTGTCTTTCCGTTCTCGGTACGATTGTTGTCCGTCGTTTGGCTCGCCGCGCCAATGTTGTTGACCAGCCTGATCAGGGTCGGAAGCGGCATGCTGTTCCAGTGCCGTTGCTCGGCGGTCTGGCAATCTTTGCCGCCTTCTGGCTCGTCATTGGGTATCTCCTTATTTTTCATCCCATCGTCGGGCTTGATATTTTGAAAGAAAAATTGTGGTGGGTTTTTTTGAGCAGTCTTTTGTTAATTTTTCTTGGAGCGGCTGATGATATTTGGAAATTGCCAGCTGGGTTGCGGTTGATTGTGACGGCATTCGCGGCGGCGCTCGCTGTCGCGGGCGGCCTCGGGCTTTCAAAAATTACCAATCCGCTCGGCGGAACCGTCCCGTTGCCTTGGTTGCTTGGCGATATTCTTGTTTTCGTCTGGCTGATGGGGATGATGTATACAACTAAAATTTCCGATGGTATGGATGGGTTGGCCACCGGTTTAGTTGCCATCGGGGCGATCATGATTTTTTTATTTTCCGGAAGCGCTAAATTTTTTCAACCCAACGTGAGTCTGCTCGCGCTGGTGTTCGCCGGCAGTTGCTTGGGTTTTCTCATTTTTAATTTCCACTCCGCCAGTATTTTTTTGGGAGAAGGGGGCAGTCTTTTTATCGGGTTTATGCTCGGGGTTTTAGCGGTAATCTCCGGAGGTAAGTTAGCCACCGCGCTTTTGGTGATGGCGATACCAATTTTTGATCTCGCTCGGGTTATATATGTCCGTCTTCGCCGCGGTCGTTCCATTTTTCAGGCTGATCGCGAGCATTTGTATTTTCAATTGCTTGACCGCGGATTTACCGAGCGTCTGATTGTCTTGGGGTTTTATATTTTCTCGGCCGCGTTTGGCGTCTCGGCCCTATTTCTCCAAAGCAGAGAGAAAGTCGCCGCCATTTTATTTTTATTTCTCGTCATGGCGGTCGTTGCCTGGTATAGTGGTAAAAATACTTCTCGCGTATGACTGCGCCCCCGGTTAAAACAAAAAAATGGCATCTTATTCTTATCGCCGTCGTTATTCTCGCGGCCGTGGTTTTTAAAATCTACGGTTCGCTCTGGACTAAGCGCACTATTCGTTTAGGCGGAGAAGAGATCAGGGTTTTGGTGGCGGATACCAAAATGCACCGTATTCAAGGCTGGAGCAATCGCAAAGATATGGGGGGATACGGCGGTATGCTGTTCGTTTTCCCGAGCGCCGACCAGCACACCATGGTAATGCGCGACATGCTGTTTCCTTTGGATATTATTTGGTTCAACGGCCGCACCATTGTGGATATGGCGCCCAATCTGCCGCCGGAGAGGGGAAAAAGCGAAGCCGAGTTGACGCCTTATTTTGCTCGCCTGCCTTCCACTCTCGTTCTGGAGCTTCCGGCCGGGTTTATCAAGGCGCATGGGCTAAAAATCGGTGATACCATTGAGATTTTGCGGTAGTCTTGACTATTTACGCTTTTTCCGATATACTGCTTCCACACAATCTTTTAATCTTCAATTCACAGTCTATGCTCGCAGTTATTGCTACCGGCGGCAAACAGTACCTTGTTAAAACCGGTGAAAAATTAAAAGTAGAAAAACTCCTCGTGGAAGAAGGCAAAACATTTACCTTTGACCGCGTGTTTTTGACCGCCAACGACGATGGCTCTGATGCCAAAATTGGCACGCCATTTTTGAGTGGGGTAAAAGTAGCGGCCGAAGTCGTGCGTCAAGGCAAGGGCCGCACCATTCGTGTGGAGAAATTCAAGCGCAAAGTGCGTTATCACAAAGTTCACGGTCAGCGTCAACGGTTTACGGAAGTAAAGATCGCGTAAATACAAGAAAAAACAATCCCTCGAGTACATCGGGGGATTTTTTGTTTGTTAGCCCTGCACCGTTCTGGTACGGGCTTATTTTTTCGTCCGGTTTTTTATCGCGCTCTCCAGAGTAATAGCATCTGCGTAGGTGAGGTCGCTGCCGAGCGGCAGGCCTCTCGCCAGACGCGTAATTATGAGAGCGGGGTTGTTTTTTTTAAGTTCTTTTTCTAAATATAGCATGGTCGTTTCTCCGGGTAAATCCGGGTTTAGCGAGAGCGCGATTTCTTTGGCTTTTTGCCCGCGCGCCAGCAATTCTTTTATTTTCATTTTTTCCAGACTCTCTTCATCGGTAACGTCAAGTAGCGCGCGGAGCACATGGTAGAGCCCGCGCCAGGCGCCGGTTTTTTCAATAGCCGCCAAATCCTGCGAATCAGCGACAACGCAAATAGCTTGGCGGTCGCGCTGTTTATCATTACAGACAGCGCACGGGCTCGTGTCGCTAAAGTTCCAGCACACCTCACAGCTTCGCACCGTTTCAATCACGTCTTTAAGAGCGAGCATGAGCTCCGTTACTTCCTTTTTCCCCGATTTCAGCCAATGGAACACAAAACGCTCCGCGGTGCGCTCGCCAACCGACGGCAGTTTTTTTAATGCGGTAATAAGGCGGCTGATGGACGGAGAATACATACCTATTTCTTGTCGCCGCCCAGGCCGGGGAACCCGCCCATGCCCTGCATCTTGCCGGCGATAATGCGTTGTATTTTTTTCAAGGCATCAGCGTGGGCTTCTTTAATGGCGTTTTCCAGTTTTATTTTTTTATCCGGCGCGAGCATCTCCGGCGCGATCGCGAGCCCGGTCAGCCCTAGATTGCCGTCCATTGTCAAAACTACGCTATCGCCGCTGGCGCGGGCGGTGACAGATTCGCCGCTCATGGCATTCTGATATTTTTTACCCTGCTCGCGCAGGTCTTTAAACTGTTTGAGTTTGCTGAACATGGACATAGATTTTATTTTTAATTTTAAAACTGTGGTATCTCGTTGGAATTTTGTTGGGCTGGCTGTGGTGTAAATGCCGATTTCGGTTTCAGCGACGCGGGCGCGCCGCCCGGGTCGGTAAAGCCGGTTTCTAGACTACGGAAAGACGCGAAAGCCTCGTTGAAAGCCACTTTTACCATGCCAGTCGGGCCATTGCGGTGCTTGGCTATATGCACCTCCGCGATACTGCGTTCGTCGGGCGCTATATCTTCGGAGCGGTAGTTGCGGTCGGCCGATTTGCGGTAGATAAATAGCACCACGTCGGCATCCTGTTCAATGGAACCGGATTCGCGCAGGTGCGACAGCTTTGGAATAGCCGGTTTGCTTTGTTCCACCACGCGCGAAAGCTGGGAGAGCGCCAAAACCGGTATATTCAGTTCGCGAGCGATGCCTTTAAGGCCGCGCGTTATTTCCGCCACCTCTTGGACGCGATTGTCGCTGTTGCCATTGCTTCCTGATTCCATCAATTGCAAATAGTCAATCACTATTAGCCCGAGCCCGTGTTCGGCTTGGAGCCGGCGGGACTTGGTGCGGATTTGCATGATATTAATGTTGGGCGAATCGTCAATAAAAATAGGCGCTTCGGATAAGATGCCAATGGCATGGCCAATGCGCGGGAAATCGTCGTCCTCGGGTCGGTCGGATAAGCGCCCGGTTCTCATTTTCCATAAATCCACGTTGGCCTCCGAGCAAAGAAGCCTATCCACCAGCTGTTCTTTGCTCATTTCCAGCGAGAATAGCCCCACAGGCACTTTTTGCTTGGTGGCGATATGGCGCACCATATCCAGCGCCAGCGAAGTTTTACCTACTGACGGCCGGGCGGCCAAAATAACCAAATCAGATTTCTGCAGGCCGGCTAAAAGATTATCCAAACTGCGAAAACCGGTGGGCATGCCACGCAACTGCCCTTTGTTTTTATGAAGTTCGTCAATACGGTCAAAGGCATCGGCTAGAACCCCGCGAATCGGGGTGAAGGCTTGTTTGAAATAGATTTGGGAAACACCAAAAAGGTGCTGTTGTGCTTCGTCCAAAATGCGCTCCAAGTCGTCCATTTCTTCTTGGTAAGAGAGGCGGGTAATTTCCTGGGACGCGGTTAAGAGACGCCGCCTGGTCGCCTTGCGGTGCACGATGTTCGCGTAATGCGCCACGTTTGAAGCGGTTGGCACAGTGTTTGTTAACGCCGCTAAATACGCGCGTCCGCCCACATTTTCTAGATGGTTTTTTTCTTGAAGGCGGTTGCTCAAAGTGAGGAGGTCCAGCGGTTCGTTCTTGGCATACAGCTCCAAAATCGTTTCAAAAATTTTCGCGTGCGCGTCTTTATAAAAATCTTCCGCGCGCACCATGTCGGCCACTTTGAGCATGGCGTCTTTATCAATCAGGAGCGACCCTAAAAATGACATTTCTGCTTCCAAACTTTGCGGCGGAATTTTTCCGATATCATCAATAGACATAGCAAGCCTTAAGTCCCCTTATAGTAACCGAAGCGTTTCTTTTCTACAAGGGCTGATGGGGAAAAAATGTGAGGAGGCAGTGCGCAGTTTTTTTTGCTTCTCTTTTCTCTAAAACCTGTTATACTGGGAACAAGCCGATTCTATGCTGTTTTCGTTTATTTTATTGGTATATTTCATTTTTACCGGTTTTTTGGTTGAACCCCTGCTTGTCCATCTTTTCCATTTTAAGAAAACCTGGCGCGCCGGCCTGGTCGGTTTATTTTTAAGTTTTTCATTCGTCGGATTTTTGGCCGGTATTTTCGTTGTTTTTTATAAATTAAATTTACCGGCCATTGGCACAATCTTGGCAGTAAATATTTTTTTCATTTTAGCGTTGCGCCGGTTGGTGAAAATTCCGGTTGAGATAACCATTGACTATCCGACCGTTGAAGCCGAGCTCACCGCCCCGAATAGCGCCTGGTGGGGGGTGATATTATATTTAACGCTCGCCGGGTATGGTTTTTATCTGTTGTACGGCTCGCGGAGCGGCGGAAACCTTGTCACGCCGTGGCAAACCATTGATCATTTATACCTTTATGTTTTTGCTCTAGCGACGCTCCTTCTTGGCGGCCTTATTTTTTCCCGTCTCTCGGCCTCGGCCGTATTATTTTTTTGTATTGTCCACGCCTTGCTTTTGCACAGCTATCTGCCGCTCACCCACGAGCTTTTCTATGGGGCCGACCAGTGGCGCCATGTGGCGGTGGAGCAGCGCCTCGTTGCCGAGAGAGCGCTGGAATCGGCAAAACTTAGCGCCCCGGCCAACACTTTGGAGGTAAAGTATCGCCTCACCGCCTCCGGTTTGAGCGTGAACGCTTTGGCCTATAGTTCTTTCTGGGGCGCTACGGCGTTCATCGCGCGCGCCGCTCATGTTGATCTCATCACGCTAAATAAGTGGCTCGTGCCCATACTTTGGTCGCTTCTTTTGCCGCTACTTTTGTTTGAAATAGGGAAAACGCTTGGCTGGAGCGATCGGGCATCATTATTTTTGGTTTGGTTGAGTTTTCTTCCGTTTACTTGGCAAGCCGCCGGGGCGCTTACTTTGCCTTCAAGTTTTGGTTTTCTCGTTTGGCTTTTATCCGTAGTTTTGCTTCTCAAAAGAATTCAAGATCCGGACCGGCACCAGCTCCCAGTCCTGCTGGTCTTTGGTCTGCTGTCTTTCTTTGGCTATTCACTGTATCTTATTCTCTTTTGGTTGGGTTGGGTGTTGGCCGAGCTCATTATCAGGCTCAAAGTAAAAAATATTTCGTTGAGAGTTTCTGTAATTGTTGGCCTGGCTTTGTTGGTGGCTTTAGTTTTGCCTGCTGTTGAGCTCGTTTCCCATTATAGCGCCTTTAATCCCGATTTGAATTGGTTTCATCAGGTCAAACAGTTGGTGGGCAATCTGTCCGCCTGGTATTTGGCCGCCGGTCCGCAGGCGGGGGATATCGCCACGGGAAATATTATTTTCAATCAGTTGCCTCTGGCCGCGTTCGTGTCAAATTTGTTTACCGTCTGGCGTTGGTGGCTGGTCGCTTTTATGTTGTTATTTTTGGCGGCGGCCGGTTTTGGTTTCGTCGTTTGTCTCAAAAAACAAAATAAAGAACAGCAGTGGTTGGCGGCTTTCGGCGGTGCGTTGTTTTTAACTTATATTGGCGCGCGTTATTTTTTGATCGGAGAAAATATTTTTACCCGCCGTCTTGATCCGGTCTTGGCGCTGTTCCTCGTTATTTTTTTTGTAGTATGGTTGCAACGATTTTTGTTTCCTCTTTACGAAGGCGGAGCGAAGGTAGGCCGATTTGTCGCGTCGTCGCTGGTTTTTCTTTTAACAGTCGCTAGCACCGCGGCCTATTCGCTGGGGCCGGACACCGGCACGGTGAGCGCCAGCGAGTATGCCGCGATGCGCTATGTCTGGGAACAGGGGGAAAATAATGCCCGGCGCTGTGTGATCGCCGATCTGTATCCGTTGCTAGCGCTGGAAGCGATTTCTTCTAAAGATATTGTCGGCGGCGGTTTTCCCATCAATCAATATTTTTCCCAGCCGGAGCTTGTTTTTCTCTATCGTAATTTTTCCGCCTCCGCGTCTGATTGGCAGGAGGCGTTGCGTCTAACCGGCGCGAAAAGATGCGCGTTCGTCGGGAGTTTTTTCTCTCCCGGCCCAGTTTCCGTAAAACAATTTGGCAATGTCGGTGTTTGGTGGTATCCTAAATAAGATTTATGGACTGTTTATTTTGTACAATCGTTGCCGGCGCGATTCCTAACTACACCGTGTATCAAGATGATGCTGTTTTGGCTTTTTTGGATATTCACCCTTGCGCTAAAGGGCACACGGTGGTGGTGCCGAAAACGCATTTTAATGACCTTTCCGGAATCGGGGTTAAAGAGTGGGGGCGCCTGATGAGCGGGGTGCAGAAAACATTGGAGCGCGTCTATCAAGCGCTTCAGCCCGCTGGCGTTAACATTGGCGCGAACGATCGCCCCGCCGCCGGCCAGGCGGTGGGCCACGTTCACTGGCATATCATTCCGCGCTACGAGGGGGACGGCGGGGGGTCAATGCACTCAATCGTGAGAAGCAAAGAATCAGGGGATGTTAAAGAGGTTGCGAAATTATTTGTATGACTACTCGTCATTTGAAAAAAATTTCATCTGAAATTCTTCATCAAAATTCTCGCTGGCTTTATAAGCATGACGTGTGCTCTTTGCCGAATGGCACTCCGGCGGAATATTTTTACGGCGAGAAGCCCGGGGCGGCGCTGGCTATTCCGGTGACTGCCGACGGCAAATTGGTGCTGGTAGTGCAATATCGGTATTTGTTGGATAAGCTCTCCATTGAGTTTCCCGCCGGCGCTATGGAGGCTGGAGAATCTTCTCTAGCCGCGGTTAAAAGGGAATTGTTGGAGGAAACAGGGTATCAAGCCGATGACTTTGTCAGTGTCGCTGGATTTGAACCAATGAATGCCTATTTCATCAATCCTATTCATATTTTTGTGGCTCACGGAGCGGTTTTTTCTGGTAAACAAAATTTAGACGTTGAAGAATCCATTGAAGTTATTGAGCGGAGAGTAGACGAGTTTGAAGATATGATTCGCCAGGGCCAGATTTGGGACGGCAAAACTTTGGCGGCTTGGGCGCTGGCGCGCGAACAAGTGCTGAAAATTCAAACGGAGAATCAATAATATGCGGTTGTCTGCCAAAAGTCTGGTGCGTGTAGTTTTAATTTTTAGTCTAGGCGCGGCGGCATACTGGTGGCACGGCAGCGCTCCGGCCTATATCGGCAAACGGACAATTTTGGTCGCGATCAATCAGCCAACCACGGCGACTGGAACAGCTAGTCGTTCCAGCACTCCGCAAGTGATGGGTAAAAAAATAATCAACGAGTTTGGCGCGTCCGTCGTTGCGCGCGTTATTGATGGTGATACCATTGAACTTGAAACCAGCGAGAAGGTGCGTTATATCGGGGTGGACGCCCCGGAAACAGTGCATCCAAAAAAATCGGCGCAATGTTTTGGCCGGGAGGCGTCAAAAAGAAATACCGAATTAGCGGAGGGCAAAATGGTGCGTCTGGTGAAAGATGTTTCCGAAACCGATCGCTACGGCCGATTGCTCCGCTATGTGTATCTTTTGGACGGAACTTTTATTAATCTTGAATTGGCAAAAGAAGGGTACGTCCGTTCGGCGACTTTTCCGCCCGACGTGAAACACGCCGAGGAATTTGTCGCGGCCGCTCGCGAAGCGCGTTTAGCCGGCCGCGGATTATGGGCAACATGCAATTAAAATTATGATCCGTTTCATTATAATATTATTCTGCGCCGGGTTGCTGGTATGGGTTGTCGTCAGCGGTCTTGCCGGCCAGGACCAAGACCAGGAAGGCGCAGCACCGCCTTCGCTGGATCAAATTTCTTTAGATAGTATTAATTTAAGCAATCCCGCGTCGCCGGCGGAAAGCCCGCCGTCGGCTAAAAATATCTCTTTTATGAAACCATTTCCGCTTACTATTGATAAACAAAAAAAATATTCGGCCGCTCTCGCCACCACTGCCGGCAACATAGTTATCAGCCTAAACGCGGCTATGACGCCCAACACCGTGAATAATTTTGTCGCTCTTGCCCGGGAGCATTTTTATGATGGAACAATTTTTCATCGGGTCGTTAAAAATTTTATGATTCAAGGCGGCGATCCGAAAGGCGACGGCGCCGGCGGCCCGGGTTATCGTTTTGCCGATGAACCTTTTAAGGGCGAGTACGCGCGCGGCACGGTGGCGATGGCAAATGCCGGCCCCAATACCAATGGCAGTCAATTTTTCATTATGCACCAAGACGTCCCGCTCCCTCCCAAGTATGTTATTTTCGGGCAGGTGACGCAGGGTCTAGAGGTAATTGACGCCATCGCGGGCGCGGCTGTCACCGAAAGTAATGGCGGTGAAAAATCTCGGCCGGTGAATCCGGTGGTGGTTAACAGCGTAACGATCGAGGAACAATAGAGCGGTTGTTATTTAATATTTAGCATTTTTCATTCGTATGTCCGCTCTCGTTTTTGACATTGAAACTGTCGGCGAAGACTATAATTTGCTTGATAAAACCACGCAGGCGATGTTAACGCGCTGGCTCAAGCGGGAATCCTACGATGACGGCGAATATGAGCGCGCGCTGGACGACGTTAAAAATGGTCTCGGGTTCTCTCCGCTCACCGGGCAAATTGTCGCCATCGGTATTTTAGACGCGGAACGGGGTAAAGGGGCTGTGTACTATCAGGCGCCGGAAGAGAAGCACAGCGAATTTGAGGAAGAGGGGATAATATTCAAACAAAAAACCGAAGCGGAGATGCTTGCCAATTTTTGGCAAGTGGCGGAAAAATTTACCACCTTTGTTTCTTTCAACGGTCGGCAGTTTGACGCGCCCTATCTGGCGGTGCGCTCGGCCATCCACCGGGTGAAACCAACAAAAAATTTGCTGTCCAACCGGTACTTAAGCATGCAACGGGGAGCCGAACACGTGGACCTGCTGGATCAGTTAAGTTTCTACGGCGCCCTGCGCCGCCGGGGAAGCCTGCATCTTTGGAGCCGGGCTTTTGGCGTCAAGAGTCCCAAAGAGGGCGGCGTCAGCGGCGATGATGTCGCTCGGCTTTTTAAAGAGAAAAAGTATACGGACATCGCCAGGTACAATGTCGGCGATCTGCGCGCCACCAAAGAATTGTTTGAACTCTGGAAAAAATATTTTGTCGTCTAAGTTTGTCGCGCGATTGAAGAATAGGCGTTCGTGCGGTATAATAATTATATGGACGATACTCAAAAGAAACCTAGCGGAGAACCAGCGGTGGGAGTTGATTCGGAAATCAACTTTTTTGCCGTTAATAATTTTAGGAATCAGAACCGGAAATTCGGAATTAAAATTGACGATCGTCGCCGCCACATGTATGTGGTCGGTAAAACTGGCATGGGCAAAACCACCCTGCTGGAGAACATGGTCTTGAACGACATTTATGCCGGCCACGGGGTGGGGCTGGTAGACCCGCACGGCGATTTTGCCGAAAAAATTATCAACTTCATTCCCACCAACCGCATCAACGACGTAATCTACTTCAACCCGGCGGACATTAATTTCCCCATTGGTTTTAACATTTTGGAATCCATCAACCCGGAATACCGTCACCTCGTCGCCAGCGGCCTCATGGGCGTCTTTAAGAAAATTTGGCCGGATGTCTGGAGCGCCCGTATGGAATACATTTTGAACAACACCCTCTTGGCCCTCTTGGATTATCCGGGCACCACGCTTCTCGGCATCAACCGTCTGCTTGCGGACGAAGACTACCGCCGCCGCGTGGTGAACAACCTCAAAGACCCGGTGGTCAAAGCCTTTTGGCAAACTGAATTCGCCGGGTACAACGATAAATACAAACAAGAAGCGGTGGCGCCTATCCAAAATAAGATTGGTCAGTTTTTGTCCGCCTCCGTCATCCGCAATATTGTGGCGCAGGTCAAATCGCGCATTGATATCCGCGAGATCATGGACAATCAGAAAATTTTTATCATGAACCTGTCCAAGGGCCGCATCGGTGAAGACAACTCGCGCCTGCTCGGCGGTATGCTTATCACCAAAATTCAGCTCGCCGCCATGGAGCGCGTGGATATGCCCGAAAATACTCGCAAAGATTTCTTTTTGTACGTTGATGAGTTTCAAAACTTTGCCACGGAAAGTTTTGCCAACATTTTGTCCGAGGCGCGTAAGTACCGCCTGGATCTCACCATGGCGCACCAATATATGGAACAACTGGATGAAATGGTGCTCGCGGCCGTCATTGGTAACGTCGGTACCATGGTCACCTATCGCGTCGGCTCCAGCGACGCCGAGATTTTGGCCAAAGAGTTTACCCCCACCTTTATAGAAGAAGATTTGGTCAACCTGCCTAAATATCAGATCTATTTAAAACTCATGATTGACGGCGTGGCCTCGCGCCCCTTTAGCGCCCAGACCCTGCCGCCCGTTGGCTCGTCCACCGACAGTGCCGAGAAGGTTGTGCGAGTTTCCCGCGAACGTTACGCCATACCCAAAGAAAAAATTGAAGACAAAATTATGCGCTGGAGCGGCATGATCCCCATGGGCGCCGATGAGGCGGGGGGCTTGGAGATAGGCGAGGAAGAAGCGATGTTTAAAAAAGAGGCATCCGCTCCCGCCCTAACGCCAGTATTGAAATCAGCGCCGCCAAAACCCGCCAACCCTCCGGTTGTTAAATCTCCGCCACCAAGCGCTCCGCGGGCGTCGTCTCCTTCATCTACCGCGCCCAGACCGCCACAAAATCAACCGGCTCCACTTACCTCGCCGAAGCGTAGTGAGGGATGGTCAAATGTCGGTGGCGCTCCTCGCGAACCAGGTTCAGGCCGCAATAGAAAGAAGAAAAGGTCCGCCCGAGGCGGATCCGCTTCAGGCGGCAATTACAACCTCCCTCCCGGAGCCACTGGTGGAAATGTTCAGCTTGTTGATGTTAGTCAAAAAGGTATTTCTTTGGCCCAAGCAGTCGGCGGAAATAATCCACCGCCGTCGCCACGCGCGTCAGCGCCGGAGCCGCAACCGCAAAATATTTTTCGCCCGCCCGCCCCTTTTATTGTGGAGCCACCCGCTTTACGAGAATCAAAACCAGACAACGGCCCATCGGCCATGGATCTTGGGCTGCTACCGGCGAATATGCCTCCAGTCGCGCCACCAGCTCCGGTCAGAGAGTTTGTTCCACCGCCACCAGCGAGTAAAAATCCCCTCCTTCCCAAGGAGGGGCGAGGGGTGGTTGCCGAAGTAGTCCCTTCTTCGTCCGCTCAACAAAAACCGACCGCTTCAACAAAAATTCTTCAGCCCGGCAAAGTGATAAAACTTGAAGAATAAAAAACACACCTTTCAGTGTGATGGCAGAGAGGGCGCCCCGAGCGATAGCCACGGGGGGCGCCCTTTGCTGTTTGTTCAAAATTGAAAAAAACCACGGTAAAGAGTAAGATTAGAGAACCAGAAAATATACGCAGTATATTAGAAAAATATGACCAAAGATAAAATTATCAAAAAATTTGCGCGGATGCCCTGGGAACCGTGGCTCCACCGGCGTTTTGATCCACTCGTTACCTATCTCTTGATGGTAGGGGCGTTGCGGTCAGTGTATAAAACCCAGGGCATTGACGGAGAATTCCCCACCGCTCTCTATGACACCGACGATTGGTACAGTACATCGGAAATGTTTCATTTGGGCGCCAAAGAAGCCGAGCAGTATTTGCAACAAAAAGATATTATTACTCTCACTCGGCAATGTGAGGATCTCTTGGTAAATGGCCGGGCAACTATCCAGCGTCTTCTCAGCGCGCCCAGAGATCCGCGCGAAGATTATAGAAAAGTTATTGAAGTCATTCGTCCGGTTAATGTCTACGCGTGGGTGGCCCACGGCTCCGAAGCCTATTACCACGGCATTATTCGGGAAGCATGCCGATCTTACGTACCCGAAGAAAAACTGGAAACGTTTGTTGGCGATATTAGTTTTCCCTCAAAAAAGAATTCGCTGGCTCTAATGGAGGATGATATGCGCGCCGGGGTGGATGTAAAAACGCTCCACGAGAAATATTCGTGGATTAAAGCGCGCGGTGGTTTTCGCCCAGGCTACACCAGGGAAGAAATCCGAGCTCTTCAGAAAGAAACTATCCGTAAATCACCCGAAGCCAGGCGCATTTCCGACATTCCCGCACCTCTCCAACGATTAGTTCGCGAGGTTCAAGAGCTTGTCTACTTACGCACACTTCGCACCGATGTGTTGTGGGAGTTGTATCATCTCGCTCAGCCGATTTTTGATCGGGCCGCCAAAGTCTTTGGGGTGCCGTCAGTTAAAGATTGTATTCCGGAAGATCTTTTGCGTGGTATTGTGAGGCCGCTCCCACACGCCTACGCAATTTTGAAATACTACGATGAAATTATCGTGACCGATTCTATCATCCAACAAAAAATTACGGCGACAGAAGATATCGCGCACGGTGTGTCCGCTTACAAAGGATATGCGCAAGGGGTGGTAAAAGTTGTTTTAACGCCGCAAGATATTAACAAGCTGAAAACCGGCGATATTTTAATTACAAATATGACCGTCCCGGCGTATCTCTCGGCCATGCGTCGCGCGGCCGCTTTTGTCACCGACGAAGGTGGTATTACTTGCCACGCCGCCATACTTTCACGCGAGCTCAAAAAACCCTGTGTGATTGGGACAAAGATTGCAACCAAAATTTTTAAAGACGGCGACATGGTGGAGGTGGATGCTAACAAAGGAATAGTCCGTAAACTATGACACCACAATGGTCAAAGCTATTATCTCGTGAAGGAGTGGACGCCACCACTATGTCAGGGGCGGATATTTATTTTATTGATTCAGTTCGGAAATTTACCCGGACAAAACAAGAACTCTTCTTTACCTATTTTCAAGGGAAAAAATTTTCTCACTATATTGGTGTTGATAGCCAGGCGCTTGGCCGCTCTTTGTACAAAAAATATTTTAATTCGCCGGCTCAGATCATCCGTTATTATCGCGAGGGGCAGGTCTTAAAGAAGCGTATTCAACGGGAGAGCAGTCGTTTTTCGAGTATTCTAGAACACGGTGGAACAAAAGCAGAGCGTGTTAAAGCATTTCAAGAATTTCGGAAAGAATTTTTGAATATTACAAAAATATACAATATCCTTTCTTATTTGAGCATTGAAGCTTGGCAGGGTGACTGCAACACGATCCTTACTCGGCTTTTAGACAAAGCTAGTTTGTCCGCCAACGAGCGAGAAAAGATTTTACATTCGGTGTATCATCCGTGGAAAAAAACAGCCATTATTAAAATTCAAGATGACCTACAAAAAGGCGTTTCCGTTGCCACGCTCGCGGGGCGTTATCAATTTTTGCGCAGTTGGTCAGTAATATGGTATCGGCCAATTGATGAAGCGTGGGTAAAAAATATGGCACCAAAAATGCTCCAAGAAGAAACAAGGTCATATTCATTTGGCCAGCTTGTAAAAATTTTACATCCGAACAAATTTGAAGCTGATTTTCTTAAATTAGCTCCCTATATAATTTTTTTTAAAGATTGGCGCGACGACCTGCGTCGCTACCACGCTTTTGCTTGGACTTTTCTCTGGGAAGCACTAGCAAAGAAGTTTGATTGTGCGCCATTTGATTTTGGCTACCTCACCCTTGATGAGATTAAGGCCTGCCTGACAAATGACGCCTTGCCGGTAGAATCTATTGCGATCCGCAAGATACAACCCTACGTCTTAGCCACACAAGGTAAAAAGTTGCAGATTATTGCGCATGAAAAAATTTCTGTTCGTCAGGTCAAGATTGTGCAAGCTCTCGAAGGCCAATCACAAACAGCCGGCACAGTGACTGGCCTAGTTGCTCAAACTGGTAAAATTACTGGAGCGGTGCTCGTGCTTAACAGTTTCCATGATATTAAAAAAATGGAGGATGGGTTGGTACTGGTGGCGAATACCACTCATCCCAATTATCTTCCCGCCATGCAACGCGCCGCCGCTTTTGTTACCAATGAAGGCGGGATGATGTGCCACGCCGCGATCGTGGCCCGCGAAATGAAAAAACCTTGTATTGTTGGCACAAAAATCGCTACGAAAATTTTTAAAGACGGCGATATGGTGGAAGTAGACGCCGAAAAGGGGGTTGTGAGGAAAATTTAATTTGGCTTGACAGTCAGGAAGGAAAATAGGATAATAAAGATAGTCTAAACAAAAATATGCCAAAAGGGAAAAATAAAATAACCGCATTGGAACAAAAAGTAGACGATATTTTAGTTGACACCGAGTTGGCGGCGATTAGAAACGAGCTGGATGATATTAAAAGTCAGTTGGCGCGGTTGGAAAAACGGGTGACTGAAGATTCCGATGCTTTGTCGGTGGATGTGTTAGGGTTGAGAGAAAGAGTGGAAAAATTGGAAAAGAGAATTAAACAGTTGGAACGAGCATAAAATTTTCAAAGCAAAGCCCTTTAACAAAGGGCTTTTGTGTTTAAAAATGAGAAGGCCCCACTGGGTGTTTTCCTTGATTTTAATGGCAATCGTGGTATGATAGCAAAAGTTATTTTTGTTAAATTATGGTCAGTTTAGCGGCTTTGGAGAAGCACATAAAAGAGACGAATTGGTATCGCCAGGGAGGAGCGGCGTATCCTTTCTACGTAATGGGTGCTTTTATTTCCGTTTCACGGTCGTGGGGGCTTAAAAATGTCATTATTGAGTATCAAGGCCAAATGCACCGCGGTTATTTTAATCGCGAGGTTGAAGAGAGATTGGCGAGACTGGATTTAGAGCGGCAAATACGGGACAAAAATTATATTGATAAAATGATCTGGCGTTGGAGCGACTCCAGAAGAAAGCTGAAAAAATTTTTAAACTTGGTTTGTCTAAAAAATTTGCGAAGACTCAATAATAAAAAATTGTTGGCTATTTATAAGAAAATGTTATGGATAGATAGCGCCAGCTGGAAACTGGGAGGGCATATTGAAACATTTGATCCCTGTACGGAAGCTTTGC
>CAZHFX010000003.1:14061-47860 GCA_964531745.1 uncultured Gammaproteobacteria bacterium | reverse complement strand
CTCCGCGTTGCAAACGCGGCGCTCTACCAAATGAGCTAAGGGCCCCGAGGACTCTAGAATATCAACAATTCACGTCGTCGTCAATATATGTTATACTAGTTTAAGGGCAAATTTATAGCGAGTTATTTTAGATTTTTTATGCAAGAATTATATTTTTTAGGGCAACTCGCTTTGGCGATTCTTTTAGGAAGCATTATTGGCTGGCAAAGGGAGCGCTGGGGCAAATCCGCTGGCCCTAGGACGTGTGCTCTCGTGACTACCGGATCCACCCTGTTTACTATTTTATCGGTAACAGCCTTTGCGGGGCCGGCCGGCACGGCCGCCATCGCCGGTCCGATTGTCACCGGTATTGGGTTTTTGGGCGCGGGAATGATTTTACACAAGGAAAACAGGGTAGATGGCCTCACTACCGCCGCCGGTCTCTGGGCCATGGCGGCTGTGGGGATGGCAATAGGCGTGCGCTATTTTGGCGTGGCCATTGGCGCTACCATGCTTTTTTTCTTGGTTTTGATGGTGGATGATCGACGGTTTCGCAAGCATTCGGAAGAAAAGATGGATGGCAAATCGGAAGGATTCTAAAGCTAATCAACCCAGCGCCGCTTTTAGAAAAAGCCGCGCTGGTTTTTTTAACCTTTCAAATAAACAGCGCTGACCCAGAAAAGCGCCCCAACGTAGAGAATATCTATATGCAGGTGCTTGAGCCCGTTTAATATATAGAGGAGCAAAATAAACGGATAGCCGACAAGCAAAAGCGGGTTTTTCCAAACGCGGCGGTTGGTGGTTTGAAGAAGCGTCTTGGCGTCGCCGGTGGAGGGGATGGCGTGCAGCCCAATGGTGCCGCCGAGCCACAGGTACATCCAGGGCTCCGCGCGGCCAAAAGGCGGTGTTACTCGGGAAAAACAGAACAGGGTGATAAGCGTATTTACAATGAACGGGCCGTAGGAAATAAAAATGCTTTGGTAAAAATATTTTGGTTCATCGTGCACCACAAAACCGGCCGGGTTGCCCCAGCGAAATAGGCAAAGGCGATAAATTTTTACTCGCCCAAGCATACAAAAAACCGCGTGACCAAGCTCGTGGACGATGACACCGGGGGCGGTGAGTAGAGCGTAGAGGTAGTAGAGCATATGAAGTAATTAGCTGGCAGGTTATAGCTTGTAGGAGCGCGAGTGGCACCTCCGCGCTGTCATTCTGAGTGAAGCGAAGAATCCCTTGCGTCTGTAGGGTTTAAGGGATCCTTCACTCCGTTCAGGATGACAGCGCTGTCTGAAACAATAGTAATTGCGGCAATTATCCAAAACAGCATCGCCAAATCATTTTTAAAGTAGGGGACGTCAACCAGCCCGTGAACAATGAGCGCGGTTAAACCAGACAGCAGGACGGCACCGAGCACGGCGTTTTTTTTGTATAGAAAATAGGAAGCAGTAAGGAGCGAGCAGATAATGCCTGCGAAAGACAACAAGCCCAAGAGCCCGGTTTCAGCCCAGAAGTTTAAGAAAATATTGTGGGGGTAGAGGTGGGGCTCTATTTTTTCCGGGTCAAAAAGCGGCGCCTGGATTTTGCAGTAAAAATTGTGCAGACCAGCCCCGAAGATGAAATTTCTAGGTGATTGTGCTAAATAGTTACCCGCGAAACCCCACAGCAAGAAGCGATTATAGGCTGATCGGGAGTTAAAGATGATTTGCGCGGGAGTGGCAGATAGAAATATGCCGCCAAGCGCGATGGTTATGATAACTATTTTTTTGTATTTTAATAACCACAGCAATAACAACAAACCAGCGGCTAGCCCAATAAAAGCGCCGACAGATTTGGTGAGCGTCAAAGTTGCTAGAATTAAGGCAAAATAAAATATATAGAGATATTTATGGGTTTTGTTGCTGGTATTTTTGAGCAGTATTAAAGATAGAAAAAGTATCGGCAAAAGGTAAAGGCCGACCGCGTTGGGTGAGGTAAAAAGAGAAGTAATACGGCCGCCGGCGTGGTCGGCGAGAGCGGGCGTGAGATAGGCAAAATTGGATAATTTTTGTATCAGTCCGACAAAAATAATGCTAGTAGTAGACAGCAGGAGCGAGGCGGTGAGAAAAAAAGCGCCGATGGTTTTTTGGCGCCCCAGTAAAATAACAAAAAATATTATGGGTTCTAGAAAATAGGCGCGCCAAAGGCCAAACGAGGCGAGAATACCGGAGCCGGGGGAGATTTTGGGGCAGTCCAGCGCCGAAGCGCCATTAAGGAAAATTGATAAAAATGAAAAAAACAACAAACCGACCATGCTAAAAAATAACAGCTTGTTATTTTGGAAATAATTTTTGATGAGCGGTAAATCGGTTTTTAAATATTTAATGAGCCAGACTAAGAGCAAAATAAAAAAAGAGCATTCCAGTAGAGTGGTGGGGAAAGGGCCGAGCTGGAAGCGGACGAGGTAAGCGGGGAGCGAGATAATGATTAGCCCGATGGCGAGACGGAAATTTTTCCAAGCCAAGCCGGCGAGCAGTAGGCAATAAATTACAAGTAGCAATGCAGTCATAGAATGGTAGAAATAGTATACGTCAAACGAAAGGCGAGCGCTAGTTTTTGGCGGGAGGTATTTCTAGACAGCAATGACCAATTATGATACGTTTGGGGCAGTGATGCCCACCCCTAGAGCGCCTGATAGCGGCGCTGGAGCACAGTCATGTTGACCGACAATCAGTCAAAGGTGATTCTGGCAACGGAGGAGATGGCGGATCTCGGAGAGCGCATGGCCGGACGCCTTGCCGAACGAGATCGATCTTTCGGGCTCGCCGCCGTCAAGACCGTGCGGTTCGCCAACGGCGAAATTGTGACCCGGATCGCGGAAACGATTCGGCGCCGGCAGGTGTTTTTCCTGACCTCGCTCCAGGTGCCCGACCCGAATACAGCGCTCATGCGGCTTTTGATCGCGAACGACGCGATCGCCCGGGCATCGGCGGACAGCCTCACGCTGGTCCTGCCGTCCATGTCGTACTTGCGTCAGGACCGCAAGACCGGATCGCGAGAGCCGATCACCGCCCGGCTCATGGCCGATCTACTCCAGCTCAACGGGAGAGTGGCGCGCGTTCTCACGTTTGACCTCCACAGCGACCAGGCGCAGGGCTTCTTCACCATTCCGGTGGACAACCTGCTCGCGGCTTTCGTCCAGGCTCCATACTTCAAGAGTCTTTACGGGGGTGACTATAGAAAGGTGGTGGTCGTGTCGCCGGATTTCGGCGGCGCGATTCGGGCGCGGCGGTTCGCTGAGCTCCTCGGCGTGCCGGTGTACGTCATTGACAAGCGCCGTGTGAAGCCGAATCAGGCGGAAGTGATCAATTTCGTCGGCGGCAACATCGCCGGGAAGAATGTTATCCTGTACGATGACATGATTGATACTGGCGGCAGTATCGTGGCGGCCGCCAATGAGGCGAGGAGGCGGCACGCGCGTTCAGTCACCGCGGTCGCGACGCATCGGATCTTCAGCCCGAAAGACGGCAAGTCCGCGGAACAGCGGCTCAAGGATGCCGGTGTCAACGTGGTGGTCACGGAGTCAATTCCGTGTTCGCCTGAGTACCGCGCGGAGCATCGCGACTGGCTCACCGTTCTGCCCTTGGACGAGTTCCTCGCCGAGGCAGTGCATCAGGCATCCACGGTGGGCGGCAGCGTCAGCGCACTGTTCGGGAAGTAAAGGCAGAAGAGGGCCATCAACATTTTCCGGCCAAGCGAGAGAGCTCACCCTCACTCTCGCTTGGCCGCCTAAAAAAGCCCTCGATAGTCGAGGACTTTTTTTACCTTTTTATTTTTAATAGCGATAATGGTCGGGTTTGAAGGGTCCGAGTTGGTTGAGGCCAAGATAGTCGGACTGTTTTTTGGTGAGGGTGGTAAGTTTTACCCCGAGCTTGTCCAAATGTAAGCGCGCCACCTCTTCGTCCAACTCTTTGGGCAGAGTGTAGACTTTGCCGGTTTCATATTTTTTCGTTTCGGTCCAAAGCGAAAGCTGGGCCAACACTTGATTGGTGAAGCTGGTACTCATGACAAAGCTCGGATGACCGTGGGCGTTGCCGAGGTTGACGAGGCGACCGCGGGAGAGGAGGATGATGGATTTTCCTTGTCCGTTTTCCCAGGTGAATTTATCTACCTGCGGTTTGATGTTTTCTTCTTTGATATTTTTTTGGCTCGCCAGCCAAGCGACATCAATTTCGCTGTCAAAGTGGCCGATGTTACAAACAATGGCACCGTCTTTCATGGCATTTAGGTGTTTTTCAGTGATAATATCGCAACAACCGGTGGCAGTGACAAAAATATTGGCGAATGGGGCGGCGGTTTCCATGGTAACTACTTCGTAGCCTTCCATGGCGGCCTGCAGAGCGTTGATGGGGTCAATTTCGGTAACCAGCACCCGGGCGCCGAAGCCGCGCATGCTCTGGGCACAGCCTTTGCCTACGTCTCCGAAGCCCGCGATAACCACGGCCTTGCCGGCGATCATAATGTCGGTGGCGCGTTTGATGCCGTCGGCGAGCGATTCGCGGCAACCATATTTATTATCAAATTTTGATTTCGTCACCGAATCGTTGACGTTGATAGCGGTTGTTCCAAGCGTGCCTTTCTCCATCATTTGGTAAAGGCGGTGCACGCCCGTGGTAGTTTCTTCAGAAACGCCCCGGATGTCTTTGAGCATATCCGGATGTTTTTCATGTATAACGAGAGTAAGATCGCCGCCGTCATCAAGCAGTAAGTTTGGCCCCCGGCCGCCGGAGAATTTTAGGCTCTCTTCCACGCACCACCAGTATTCTTCTTCGGTTTCTCCTTTCCAGGCGAATACTGGCACGCCGGTTTTGGCAATGGCGGCGGCGGCGTGGTCTTGGGTGGAAAAGATATTGCAACTGCTCCAGCGCACCTCGGCGCCAAGTTCGGTGAGCGTCTCAATGAGTACCGCCGTTTGAATGGTCATATGGAGACACCCGGCGATGCGCGCTCCAGAGAGCGGTTTTTTATCGGCATATTTTTTCCGTAGAGCCATCAGGCCCGGCATTTCTTTTTCCGCGAGCAGTATTTCTTTGCGTCCCCACTCCGCCAGAGCGATATCAGCGACTTTGTAGTCCATAGCGACGATATTAATTATTTATTTTTTCAATTTAAGGCGGCAACTAAATTCCTGCTGAAAAATATGGGTGAGGAACGCCGTGCCGGCAAAGGACATGAGCGACACAAAAACAAATAAATGCTGGAAAGAAAATTCTTCGGCCAGGTAGGCTCCCAGCGTGGCGGCGGTGGCGACGCCGAAACTCACCACCGTATCATAAACGCCCCACTCAAATCCGACACGGTCTTGGGAAGTATAGCGCGTGAAAATAACGCGCCAGCTGGGGTAGGAAAGAGCCTGCCCCAAACCGTAGAGAAATTGAGCGGCATAGAGCGTTCCAGCTGAGCGGGTGACGGCATAAAGCAGAGGGACACTGCTCAAAATAAGCGAGCCGGCCAAAAGCGTGTACAGTTCGCGGCAATTGCCTCTTTCTTCATCAGTCCAGCGCGCGACCAGTATTTGTAGTACCGCCTTGGTAAACAGGCTGATGGTAACGGCCGCGCCGACCGTAGTAATGCTGGCGCCGGGAATATTTTTTAAAATGAAGACGGCAAAAATCGGCTGGACCAGGCCAAAACTGCTTAAAATAAAGAGATCGGAGAGCACCAGCGTGCGTAAGACCTTGTTCATACGAGAATTATTTTTTCGCCGTAATTTTTTTCATACCGTTCGGAGAATTCCGGCAGAGTAAAGCGATGCGTCTGCGTGCCATAGGTTTCAATGGCGTAGCTGGCCGCGACTGCGCCGAGCTGGCCACAGGTTTTGAAATTATAGCCGCGCTCAAAGCCGACGAAAAACCCGGCGCGGAACGCGTCGCCCGCGCCTGTTGGATCATCGCACGATTTGGGCGGACAGCTTTTAACGTTGATTTGTTCTCCCGCGGGCGTGGCGATAATCGCCCCCTGTTCGCCGAGCGTGGTAATAAGCGTTTTTGTTTCGGAAATAATTTTTTTGGCGTCCCAGCCGGTTCTGTCTTGCAGTAGTTTCATTTCATAGTCGTTGCCAATAACAAACTCGGCCTGGCTCACCATCATCTGCAATTCCGTCGTGGTAAAAGCGGTGATTTGCTGGCCCGGGTCAAAGACGGCCGGCAGTCCGCGTTCGCGGCAATCTCGCAAATGTTTTATCATCACGGATTTACTCGTCGGACTGATGAGCGCGACCGAGAGCGGGCTGGCAATAGCGGCAAGATTATATTCTTCCGCCAAGTCTAGCGGGCCATTGAAGAAAGCGGTGATCTGGTTGTCTTCGTTGTCGGTGGTGATGTGGGCCGAAGCAGTAGAGCGTTTTTCATCTTGTTTAATGAAATCGGTGTTAAGGCCATTTTTTTTGAGATAGTCAACATAGCCCCCGCCGTCGCTACCGACCGCCGATACCACCAGCGGGTCGGCGCCGAGAAGTTTCATGGTGTAGGCGATGTTGCCGGCCGTGCCGCCCCAACTGCGCTCCAGGCGATCTACCACAAAACAAACGTTAAGAATGTGGATTTGTTCGGGAAGAATATGGTTTTTGAAGCTGTCCGGGAAATCCATGATGTAGTCATAGACTAAAGAGCCGGAAACGAGGATAGACATATTAAGTGAGGCAGGCTGTAAAAACGCTGGTAGTTTAACAGATATTTTTGCTCTTGTCCACTGGTGATTTCGGGGGTATACTGGGGCAATAATTGGATATTTCTTCAGCCTCATTGATATTAATTTTTACGTCGTCCAAACCTGCTGGTGGCAGGGCGTAATGGCCGCCGCAAAAATTAATATCAATTTCGGCTGAGTCTAGATATAAAAATTTACTAAAAGCTTAGTAAGTTATGAAACAGTTTACTATTAAGGGCATCGTTCAAGCCGGCCGCCAGCAGGGGGATAGGGTGGGGGCAAGAACCGCCAACATTCCGCTCCTCCCGGCTGAAGCGCAGAACCTCCCTAAAGGCCTCTATGCCGGTGAGGCGCTCTTATTTGGGAAAATTTTCCCGGGGCTTTTGTATTATGGGATTAATTTTTTTACGAAAGAAGATTGTTTAGAGATACACGTGCTTGATTTTACCGGTGATTTATATGGCCAGGCAATCGTTTTTACAACGCGGCGCTATTTGCGTCCGCCTAAGTATTTTAACGCGGTGGAAGAATTAGCCGAACAAATTAAAAAAGATTTAGCGGCGGCTAGGCTTTTTTGAAGAGCAATTTTCTGATGCCATACCCGGCCAAAACGACGGCGATAGCAATCACCGCTCCCGCCTCAATGCGTCCAAACCAAACTTCCGCTTTCCCCCAGGCCTGGCCGAAGAAGTAGCCTAGAAGGGAAAAAACTATCGCCGAGGCAAACCCGCCGATAATATTCAAAAGGAAGAATTTTTTACGATTCATGGCGCAGAGTCCGGCGACAAAGGGAATGATTGGGCGGATGGGGCCGATGAAACGGGCGAGAAAGACGCTTTTGTCGCCGTGATTGTTGAAGAATATTTTACCCTTTTCCAAATGGCCTATATTGAGAAACCGGCGTTCGGAGCGAAATAGGCTGATGCCACGTTTGCCCAGGTAGAAACTGATAGCATCACCTATGATTCCGCCCAGCGCCGCCACCCAAATGACATCGCCGAGATCCACCGCCTGTTGTGAAGCCAAGAAGCCGAAGAATACAAGGATAGTGGTTCCCGGAACGACAAGACCAATCACAGCCGTTGATTCAAGCACGCAAATGCCAAAAATGAGCCAATAGACGAAGAGGCCGAGGTTTTCAATTTTTGGCAAAAAAGTGATGAGAAAATCCATGTTTATCAGGGGGCAGTATTACCGATCATTTTAAGAATCGTCGGGTGGAGCGCCGGATTAGCGGCCACCAGCTCACAGTGTTCCAGCCGCCAGGGTTCTCCGGCGGCATTGGTAACCAAGCAACCAGACTCGCTTAAAACCAGCGAAGTGGCGGCATAATCCCAAAGTGATGCTCCAAAACCGCAATACCAATCGCGCCGGCCGGCGGCTACGTAGGCCGAGCTTATCGCGACCGAGCCAAAACCGCTGGTCCAGAAATCGCTCATTTCGGCCGCGTGAATAACTTTTTTGAGCCAGTCAATGCGGTTGGCGCTCCAGTGAGTGTTGAGACAGCCAAAGCTATGTTTCAGTTCCGCGCGTTTTGAGCAGGCAATTGGCTTGCCATTGAGAAAAGCGCCCCCTCCGCGTTCCGCGAAGAACATTTCATCGTGCACCGGGTCAAAAATAGTGGCCAGTTGCATGATATTTTTGTAGGCGAGCCCGATGAGGACGCCAAAAAGCGGCGTGCCGGTGGAATAATTGCGCGTGCCGTCAAGCGGGTCAATAATCCAGACATAGTCTGCGTCTGGCTGGAATTTTGGCTGTTCTTCGGAAATAATACCGTGGGCCGGAAAATGTTTTTTAATGCGATTTACCAAGAGTTCGTTGGAAGCTTCGTCGGCCTCGGTAACCACGTCGGTGGCGTCTCGTTTGGTATATTTTACGCCGATTTTCCCGAATTTTTTGAGGACAATGTCTCCCGCCTCTCGCGCGATTTCCTTAATGAAATTTTGCATACCATTACAGCTTTATTACCTTGAGGCCGAGCGTTTCAAAGCGGGTAATGGCGGCGGCGAGGTTGGATTTTTTAATTAAGAAATGTTCACGGTCAAAAGCGGCGATGGGAACCGCGGCAACTCCGAAAGCGGCCATGGCCGAAGTCACTTTGGCAATAATTTTCCCGGCTTCCGGCAGTGACGCTGGCCCCAGCGTGAAAAGTTTCCAGTCAAGGATGGCGCCGGTGACATCGCCGTTCGCGGCGTATTTGCTTTGTTCAATAATCACCGTTACATTATCTAGATCAATGATGTTCGCAAATGCCGACTGAATCGGCTGTTTGGTTTTGAGAATAGCAAAAACGAGCGGCGAGAGCGTAACCTGGGCGTTAATTCGGTCGGCCATACGCGGATGTTAATTTCTGTTGTAGAATACTCTTTTTTTGTCCGTTTCACAAGCGTGGCGAGTAAAATTCTATGGTATCGCGGCCGGCCGGAACGGTTTTTTGTTGAGAGAATTTTTTTGTAAATTGATCGGGGCCGGCGATAAAATCCAAACCCTCGCCAAAGGTTAGGGGCGAGCGGATTATGATCCATTCATTCACCGGTCCGTCAGCAAAAAAATCAGTTAAAATTTGTTGGCCGCCTTCTATCAAGATACTCGTGATAAAACGTTTGGACAGCTCGCGCAGAATGTCGGCGCTCGCAATGCGGCCGTTTGTTCCGGGAACAATGGCCACGGCCGCTTTTTTTTTGATGGCCGAGAGCGCAGTCGGGTGGGCGGCAGAAGTGGTGAGAACGAGGCAGTGCGCGTCATTTAATACTCTAGCCGCTGGAGAAATAGTGAGGCGCCCGTCAACGATGACGCGCAATGGCTGGTGAGGCGGGATGGGAAGCCCGGCCAGTCTAGTGGTGAGGGCCGGATTATCTATGGCGACCGTGCCCTCGCCCACTAAAATGGCGTCAAATTGCTGGCGCAGGGTGTGAGAAAATTGCTGGCTTTCCGGGCAACTGATTTGGGTGGCGGCGCCGATTTTTTTAGTAATTTTGTTATCCAGCGTTGCAGCCACTTTTATGCACACATAGGGCGTTTTGGCGGTAATCCAGTACAGCCAGATTTTATTTTGTTCCCGGGCCTCGGCGGAGAGCACTCCGCCGGCAATTTCTATTCCGGATTTTTCCAGCACTCGCGCGCCGCCGCCTCGGACGGCCGGGTTTGGGTCGGCAATGGCGTACACTACCTTGCCGATGCCAGCTTTTATAATGGCTTCTACGCAGGGTGGCTGGTGGCCGGTATGGTTGCACGGTTCCAGAGTGATATAGAGAGTCGCTCCACGCGGGTCTTCTCCGCGTGCTCTGGCGTCTTCCAGCGCCGCCGCCTCGGCGTGACTTTCGCCATAGCGAGCGTGATAGCCTTCGCCTATAATTCTTTCATTTTTTACCACCACCGCTCCGACCAGCGGGTTGGGCGATACAAAACCAAGGCCATGCTCGGCCAGCGCCAAGGCCCGTTTCATAAAAATAGCGTCGTCAGCATTAGTCATCAAGAGCCGGGTTTACATGCCCTAGTTTGAGCCGTTTGGTTTTGAGATATTCTTTGTTGAAGGGGTTGGCTTTGGTCGCGATCGGCAGACGCTCAATCACTTCAATGCCATGGACGGACAGGTCAGCGACTTTGAGAGGGTTGTTGGTCAGGAGGCGGATGCTTTTCAAGCTGAGGCGCTTGAGTATGCGGGCGGCTATGGCATAATCTCGGTCGTCAATCGGCAGGTGTAGTTTTATTTGCGCTTCCACCGTATCCAAACCTTGTTCCTGCAGTTTATAGGCCTTCAGTTTGTTGATGAGGCCGACGCCGCGCCCTTCCTGGCGCAGGTAAATAAGCGCGCCGCCTTTTTTGCCAATAAGTTTAAGGGAGCGGTGCAATTGCCCGCCGCAGTCACAGCGCCGTGAGCCGAAAATATCGCCGGTCAGGCATTCGGAGTGTATGCGCACCAGCGGCGTTTTATTTTTTTCTAAAAAAGAGCCATTGATAAGCACGATATGCGGATTTTTAACGTCGCCGCTAGGCGCAGTAAAAATTTTAAATTCTCCCCAGACGGCGGGAAGGCGGACAGTTGATTTAGGGAGATTAATTTTCATAATTCAGCAATAAGGCGGAAGGGGAGAGATTCGAACTCTCGATAGTCTTGCAACTATATTGGTGTTCGAGACCAACGCCTTCAACCGCTCGGCCACCCTTCCGCCCTACTGTTGTGATAGCTGGCGTGGCGGAGAGGGTGAGATTCGAACTCACGGTCCGCCATTGGCGGACGACAGTTTTCAAGACTGTTGCCTTAAACCACTCGGCCACCTCTCCATTGTGTCAGATAAACTATCACAGCCAACGCCTAAAATCAAGGATAAATAAAAAAGACCGGGCAAAGCCGGCCGGTTGTTTTTTTTAAAGTCATTTTTTAACGGGCATGCTCCAATTGTTTAATTTTCTTTTCCAGTTTTTCCACGCGCGTTTGGAGCGACAAAAAGTCAGAAGCCACGGCGTCGGTATCTTCAGCTAGACGTCGTTCAATTTGTGCCATCCGCAGTTTAATATTATCTAATTCATTGTGTATAGAGGCGAGCTCGGTTTCTATTGATGATAGTTGTCTATCTACTTCGTCAAATCGTTTATCCATTCCTTCAAATCGTTTATCCATCGCGTCAAATTT
Source organism: uncultured Gammaproteobacteria bacterium (assembly GCA_964531745.1). Taxonomy (GTDB): domain Bacteria; phylum Patescibacteriota; class Patescibacteriia; order Magasanikbacterales; family GWA2-37-8; genus JACRFW01. The sequence goes on along the minus strand of CAZHFX010000003.1, from coordinate 36,564 downwards.
TTGGCGGGTTTCTTTTTTGAAGTCGTCTAAATCTTCTTTGCTAGCCGTATTGTCTTTCAAAAAAATAACGATTTCTAAAATATCATCAACTTTTTTTTCTAATTTTTCCAAATTATTTTTTATTTTTGTCATAAGGTTAATTGTTTGAATATTATCTCTTTTTATTGTCTGGCTGTCAAGGCATCAGTAGCAAAAATAAAAAAACATCTTTTAGACAAGATGTATAGGGGGTGGGGCCGGCGGTCGCTAGTGCGACCGCCGGCCCCGGTTGTGACCTTTGCCGCGAGGGTCTCGCTGTAGGCTAGGTCGAGTTGAACGCGCTGTGCGTGTGGAGCGGCGGGCGCTCTTCGCACACGGTGAAGGCGGCTCGGTGGTTCTTGGCGAGCGTCTTTCCCGACGTGTTGGGTCTCGTCATGAAGAGAGGCGGCGAAGTCGCGCGCAGCATGGCGAACTCCTTGTGCCCGAGTTGCCTCCGCGGTGTGCGGAGCGCAGTACATCTGGGCAAAAGTAATATACCAAAGCTGGTTTGATTTGGCGAGAGCTATAGCTGTGGAAATCTCTTTCTAAAAATAAAAGCGGCGGCGATTAGAGCCAGGCCGCCGATAGTAACGGCGGCATATTTGGATGTCTGATTGCTGTTCTTGCCGGCAGTTTGGCTGGGGGCGGAGGCGGCGACCAGCCGGAGGTCGTCGTTGCCGCGCGGCCAGATTTGCCAGCCATTTTTAGTTTGTTCCGCGACGCCCGTCACCTGAAGAGTGTCCCCGGGTTTTAGCCGGCTTCGGTCTATATGCGCGGCGGTTTTCAGATACACCACCTCCTCGGTTTCGCCGTCATCAAGGTAGAGCTGGTTGCCCGTGATGCCGGTAATTTCTCCGGTTACCACTATGAGTTTGCCGGCGGCGTCCTCGTCAATATCTTCTAGAGCCAGTTTTTCCGGCTCCAGAGTTTGTTTGGCGGCTAGAATATCAATAGCGCCGGCGGAAGCGATTTTTAACCGCGAAACATTGTTAGTTTGCGATAGCTGTCCGGCAACTTTCACTTTATCGCCAACGGAGAGCGGAGGCAGGTCTTTTTTGGAGGAGTACATTTGCAAGCCGCCCGAGCTGTCGGCGATATAAAAATAATGTTCGCTGAAAGTTTTCGGCGGCACAGTTACTATACCTTGAACCGCCACGGCGCTGCCTTTTTTCAAAGCGCGGGCATCGGCCAAAGCGAGGCGGGCGGTTGTTGGTTTGGGCCGGGGAGTTGTCGTTGGCGATGCCGGGTATATTTTGTCAGCCGTAATTTTTTTGCCGAGCACTTGTTCTTTGGGTTCTTCGTTTACTCCAATGAATCCCGGAGTAATTTCCTTGGTCCAGGCGCGCTCGCCGTTCATGAGCGACAAGCTTTGGCCGGGCTCGCTTTTACTGTAGGCCGCCAGGTCGGCCGCCACATTATCCGGCGTTTTTAGAGTGATGATTTCTTTAGTGTTATCCAGCACCAGACGGGTGGCGGCGCGGTAAAAAACCAAATTTCCGCTCGGCTTGATAATGGTTTTTTCCGGGATGGTAAAACTTTTTTCGTTGCTCGTTTCCAGTTTCCAGCCGGCCAGCGAAATGCTGGTTGGGGCGCTGTTGAATAGTTCAATAAATTCTCCTTGGTCGGTTCCGGGCGGATTGGGAAAAACTTCGCTAATTAACACTTCGCCGTGATGAGTGGATAGGCCGGGAGCGACCGATAGGAAGAGTGTCTGCTGTCCGGTTGTTCCTTGCGTTGAGGTGGCGGAAACCGTGACGCGATAAGTGCCGGAAGCAGAGAAGGCGTGAGAGACGGTTTGCCCGTCAATTATTGCGCCGTCTCCAAGATTCCAGCTCATAAGAATGGCTCCGCCGCGCGGATCGGCCGAGCTGACTGCGCTTAATATGACATTTTCTTGCGGCGCGGCCGCGCGCGGAGCGGATATTTTCCAAATGATTTTTACTGGGTCGCCGGTTGCGCCTTTATTTGGCGTTTTGGCGGTTGAAGTGGTGGTTGTGGCAGTAGTTTTTGCGATGGTGGCGGGAGCGGACGGGGCGGAGGAGGGCGCCGGCGGCGTTCCGCCTCCGGATGACCAATTACTGCTGCCGCCACCGCCGCTATTATTGGCTGGAGCCGGTGTCGGCGGCTCAACAATTATATTGCTTGATCCGGGGGTTAGGCTGGTCGTAATCGCCCAGTCAACGTCAGCATCAGTATCTGCCCCGTCATTTTTTCTAGCCGCGGTCTGTCCTTTCTCCGGGGCGGCGAGAGCGCCGGTTCCGTAATTTATTTGGTCAACGGTTGTTCCGTCAGGGTTTTTCAAAATTACGCTGTCGCCGCCGTTGTTGAGATGACTGCCATTCAAGAAGAACGTCGCCCAGCCTTGGGCGGCGATGGTGCCGCTGGTCGCGGCGATAGCGCAGTTGGCTTCTCGGCTGTCGCAGAGCAGGCCGTCAACTAAATCAAGACTAGTGGTAGCCCCGTTATAAAGCTCTATCCATTCTTCTCCGTTTTCAGGATCAGGGAGAAATTCGTTGATTTTTATCTGCGCCCACAGGGACGAGGTGGAGGGATACAAAGGCGGAGAGGATGAAGCGGCTGTGTTTGCCGGCGAGTCAGACGGTGAAAATGGAGTGGTGGCGGCAGAGGCGGGCGTTGTTGAAGCAGTAGAGGCGGTTGAAGTTGCTTCAGCGGCAATGGCGTAATTACTGTTTTGGAACCCCAACGTGTCGCCGGTCTGGTGTTCTTGCCAATTGTTCAAGGAATAGTCGGATAATAAAGGGTTTTTTCTCTCCAGCGAACGCGCGGTGGCTGGCTGATAGGTAAATTGTTCTAAGAAGTTTTCCTGCGCGTCTTTGAGGCCGATTTCTTCGCCGGTTTCGTTCAAACTTCCCCAGGAAGAGTCAAAAATTGAGCCGCCAAAGGCCGGATGATCGGCTATAAATGCAGTGCTGTCTTGGCAGATGGCCGCGTATTCACCGGGGGCGGCCAGGCTGTCGGTAGTGGTAGCGGCCAGGCTATGGCTGGTATTGTTTTCCCAGAATTTCCAGCCGGCGAGGTCAACTGGTTCGGCCCCTTTGTTCCAAATTTCTATCCATTCATGGGTGCTCGTGGGGGAAGCCCCGATTTCATTGATAATTATGTCATTATTCGCGCTAAAAGCGGCGGCAGAAATAAAAAAGCTCGCGCTAAAAGCGAGAATTCCTATAAGAAAAAGAGATTGCTTCACACCCTCCTAATGTATAGAAACAAAATTAAGTTTACATAAGTATAACATAATTTTAATTTGTATACACTAGTCTATACAAATTGTGGATAACTTTGGGTATAAAGTAAGCAGAGAGTGTTAAATTATTGGTATTTTTGGTCATTATCTTGTCTATTTTTAGCCGAGAAATCACCCATGGAAGTTATACACTTTTTTGTATACACTAGTCTATACAAACAGTTTGAGCATTTTTTGCCGTATTTTAGCTGTATTTAGCCAAAATATTGTTTTTTATGCCAACTCTTGACAAGTTTTTAAAAAAGTGGTATAGTATATGTGTTGTTCTTTTAACAACTACACGTTCTATACTACAAAATCTTAAGGATATTGGGTTTACAGTTGCTCTCAATAGTCACCCTAACAGGTGATACACCCGTAAGGGTAAAAAAAGCAGCGGTAAGTCCATCTCCTTGTTTGGTAACCCCAAATTTTGGTCTCCACGACCCCAAAGCGACTGGAGCCACTGGGGATATACCTTCAAGTGGTTGGAACGTTTTCTGTCACCAGCGTTTGACAACCTGCTCGTTCAGAGCAAACTAGTCTCGCCTGACAGATATACTAACGGCGAGTGCCTTGTATTAATTTATAATCGGGTCTACCCGCCGTTTTTTTATTGTAAAAATGTGTGTGATTTGACTTTTTGTTGGTTTATTGGTAGTCTAAAGCGACAGTAAATCATATGCCCAAAGTTTCCGTTCCAAACGCCAAGAGCAATCTGCCGAAAGAATTTCTTGAAACGATCAAGAAAAAATTGTTTGATGACAAGGCTCGTCTGGAAAAAGAGCTCACTAAATTTTCCAAGAAAGAAACGGCCGAAGGCGCCGAGTCTACTTTCCCTAATTACGGCGACACCGAAGAGGACAACGCTCACGAGGTGGCGGACTATGAGGCTAATCTTTCTATTGGAAATGATTTGGAAAAGAGTTTGCGCGACGTAAAATCGGCTTTGAAGAAAATAGAAAATAACGAATATGGCATTTGTAAATATTGCCACAAGCCCATTGAGCAAAAACGTTTGCTGGCCCGGCCGACTTCCAGCGCCTGCATTGAATGTAAAAAAGCCATAATTCAGGAAGTCTAGGGAGAAATTCAAGCGCCGAATGTTAAATGCTAAATGACGAACGGGAAAAATATTCTATGAAAAATAAAATCCCATTGATGCTGTTCGGTGGGATTTTTTTATTGGCGTTTGACCAATGGTTAAAGTGGCAGGCGCGTTATGTTTGGATCGAGCCAAACATGTTTGGCCGATTTTTTGGCTGGTCGCCTTTTTTCAATGACGGGGTGGCGTTCAGTTTGCCGGTGCCTGGGCTGGCGACGGTCATTATAACTACTCCGATCGTTTTTATCGTTGGTTATTTGGCGGCGCGGGAATTGTTCTATCCAGCGCCGGCGGCGTCCGCCCGGCGATTGGGCGCTTTGGTGTTAATTTTGAGCGGCGCCGCGTCAAATTTGTTCGATCGCATCGTGTACCATACTACTATTGATTACCTGCGTATTTTTACCGGCGTCATCAACGTGGCGGACGTTTTAATTGTTTGCGGCTTCGTGTTATACTTCTTGGCATTAAGAAAGCAGAATTAGTTTAGCTAGGCTCAAGGTATGGTTATGGTGAAGGGAATATGTTTTTTAAATTACATTCGGCCGCGGTGGTAGGTCTGGAGTGCGGGCCCGTTGAGGTAGAAGTGGATATACACAAGGGGCAGACGCATTTCGCGATTGTCGGCTTGGCGGATATGGCCATAAAGGAGGCAAAAGACCGGATTTATTCAGCGATGAAAAACTCCGGTTTTTCGTATCCTTTTAATTTTCGCATTTTGGTTAATTTGGCGCCGGCGGATACCAACAAGGAGGGCCCGGCCTATGATTTACCGATGGCAGTGGGCATTATCGCTTTAAGCAATGATTTGGCGATTGATGCCGATGACGCGATGCTGGTTGGCGAGCTGGCGCTGGATGGCGCGGTGCGCCATGTGGCCGGGGTCTTGCCGCTTGCTTTATACGCGAAAGCGCGCGGGTGGTCGCGCTTATTTGTGCCCGAAGCGGATGCGCCGGAGGCGGCGCTGGCCCAGGGCCCGACGGTGTACCCGGTTAAAAGTTTATCCCAAATAATTCATCATTTGGTTGGCGGAGAATCGATCGCGCCCTATACCCAGCCCATTGATTGGAGCGAAGATGCGGCTGAAATTGGAGAGCTGGATATGGCCTATATTAAAGGTCAGGAGTTTGCTAAACGAGCTTTAGAAATTGCGGCCTCCGGCGGGCACAATGTGCTCATGAGCGGGCCGCCCGGGAGCGGTAAAACTATGCTCGCCCGAACGTTACCCTCTATTTTGCCTCGGCTCACTTTGAACGAGGCGCTGGAGGTGACCAAAATTTATTCGGTGGCCGGATTGTTGAAGAGCAGTTTTATAAAAACGCGCCCTTTTAGAGCACCGCATCATACGGCCTCGGGCGTGGCGCTGGTGGGCGGCGGGCGGTTGCCGCGGCCGGGCGAGATTACACTTTCTCATCGCGGGGTGTTGTTTCTAGATGAGTTTCCGGAGTTTCCGCGGTTCGTTATGGAGAGTCTGCGCCAGCCGCTGGAAGACGGCATTATCACCGTGTCGCGCGCGCAGGGCACTATAACTTTTCCGGCGCGCTTTATCTTGGTTGCGAGCCAGAACCCCTGCCCGTGCGGCTATGCCTCGGACCCCGACCAGCGCTGTGTGTGCACGCCGCTCCAGCTCGTGCGTTATCAGAAAAAAATCAGCGGACCTCTGCTGGATCGCATTGACTTGAACATTGAAGTGCCGCGAGTGGAGTTTGAAAAGTTGTCGGCGCGCGAGCTCGGCGAACCATCGGTCGATATTCGCGAGCGGGTGGAGCGGGCGCGCGTTATTCAGTCGGAACGGTTTCAGAACAGCGTCATTCACACCAACAGCGAGATGCGCGCGGCGGACATGCGCGCGCATTGCCAGCTGGGCAGCGATTCGTCGGCGCTTTTGAAGGAAGCAGTGGTGAATCTTCATTTGTCGGCGCGAGCCTATAACCGGATTTTGAAAGTGAGTCGGACGATCGCGGACTTGGCCACGAGCGAGCGCATTGAGCTTCCGCATATTGCCGAGGCCTTGCAGTTCCGGCCGCGGGCGGAATAAACAAAATCCCCGGCTCATCGCCGGGGGGTTGTTTTTGGTAAGCGCTATTATTTAGCCGCGAGCGTTTTTATCGGCAAGTACACTTCCACGTCCACGCGTTTGACGCCGAATTTGCGGGCATCAGCTTTTGAAGCATCAAGCCAGATATCCAGGCGGCCGTAGCCATAACGTGAATTCATCCGGTCTTCCACAATAAACTCTTTATCGCCGTAGAGAGCGGGAATTTTAATGATGGCGCCGAAAGGCAGCCAGTTGGCGGCGATCATGCCATCGTGCACCCGTTTGCCGGTAGCCGCTATAAATGGGCTGTCATCGGTTTGGTCGGGCGTGCTGGTGTAGGCGGTAATAACCGCGGCCACCACTTTGTTCGGTTTCGCGATCGGGAACATATTGCCTTCCTCCGATTCTTTCAGCACGGTTTCCACAGCAAAATCGGGAGCGTTTTTATTGGCAGTTTTAGCCAAGGTTATTTTAGGCTGAAGGATATTCGCGAGCAAGGCGAATATAGCGATAGCATTGACAGCTTTTGTAATCGTGATACTATTTTTTGGCTTATTTAAGGCCATAGTGTTTTTTTAGCAGAAAGTGGAGGAAAAGGGTTTTTGGCCGCTTTTCTCTTATTTGAGCCAAAATTAAAAAGTACCCTTTAAGGTACGGTCGATTATCTCGACGGCGAATTATAGCATAAAATCGGTTTTTTGTCAATGGGGTTAGGGTGGGGTATAATGAGAAAGAAAAATATGCCGATTCCTCAGTTAAAAACGCGGGATAGCCGGATATACGGAGCAGTTTCACAAAATTATCGCCGGAGCGCGCCGCCGCCAGCAAAACGTCCTTCTTTAAATAAAGCTCTTCCCAGGCTGGTTTTTTTGGGCGCGGTCGGAGCGGTGATTTTGGCCGGCATCGTTGTTTGGATTGGCAAAGATTTGCCGGACCCGAATAAATTAGGCGATCGCCAAGTAGCGCAGAGCACCAAAATTTATGATCGCACCGGCACGCGCCTGCTTTATGAGATTTATCAGAATCAGAAACGAACGATTGTCAATTTGGCAGATATTTCTCCCTGGGTGCCGAAAGCGTTTGTCGCCATTGAGGACAAGCATTTCTATGAGCACAGCGGCGTCAGAATCGCGAGCATCATCCGAGCCGGCGTCAATAACCTTATCGGCCGCAGGAGCGGCGGCGGCGGCGCCTCCACGTTGACGCAACAGCTTATTAAAAATGCCATCGTCGGCGCTGATCGGAGTTTGTTCCGCAAACTGAAAGAGGCAATTTTAGCGGTTCGGTTGGAGAAAAAATATTCCAAGGAAGAGATTTTGAAACTGTACTTGAATGAAATTCCGCTCGGTTCCACTAACTATGGCGTGGAAGCTGCGGCGCAGAGCTATTTTCATAAGCGCACCAAAGATTTGACGCTCGCGGAAGCGGCGACGCTCGCGGCCATGAACCAGGCCCCGAGCCGCTACTTGAATAATTTAGATGCTCTGCGCGGCCGGCGCGATCTGGTACTTCAACTGATGCAGGATCAGGGGTATATTTCTCCCGAACAGAAAAAAGAAGCGCAAGGAGCGGCTCTGCGTCTGTATCGGAGCGCCGGTATTTTTGCGGCGCCGCATTTTGTGCTTTATGTAAAACAGCTTTTGGCCGACCAGTTTGGGGAAAGGCTGGTGGATACCGGCGGGCTGAAAGTAATTACCTCGCTGGATTACGAGAAGCAGATGCTGGCCGAGCGAGTGGTGAAAGAGCAAGGCGACAAGTTTGCCAAGACCGCCAATGCCAACAATGCCGCGCTGGTGGCTATTGACCCCAAAACCGCCCAGATACTCGCCCTGGTCGGGTCGCGCAATTTTGAGGATGAAACCATTGATGGTCAATTTAATGTGGCAATTTTAGGCAAACGCCAGCCCGGTTCTTCGTTCAAGCCTTTCGTGTATTTGGCGGCCTTTGAGAAAGGTTATACTCCGGACACGGTGCTCTATGATGTGCGAACGGATTTTGATGCGCGCGGAGAGGAAACTTACTCTCCGAAAAATTACGATAACAAAGAGCATGGTTTGATTACGATGCGTGGAGCTCTGCAGAATTCGCTCAATATTCCATCGGTGAAAACGATGTATCTAGCGGGTAGCAACAGTGTCATAGCGTTCGCCAAGAGGTTTGGGTACACGACATTTACCGGCGACTATGGGTTATCGCTGGTTTTGGGCGGCGGCGAGGTTAACCTGCTTGAGCATACGAACGCCTATGCCACGCTCGCCGATAATGGCGTGTATCATGAGCCGGTGAGTATTTTGAAGGTGACGAATGATAAAGGCGAGACGCTCTCGGAGTGGCAGGCGAGCGATGGCCGAGAGGCCGTTCAGCCGGAGTTGGCGGTGCTGATGTCAAATGTTTTGAGCGACGATAAAGCGCGCGCGCTGGTCTTTGGCTTGCGTAGCAACCTCACTCTGCCAGATCGGCCCGCGGCGGCGAAGACGGGCACGACCAATGACTCTAAAGACGCGTGGACCCTGGGTTATGTGCCATCGCTCGCGGCCGGGGTGTGGGTGGGCAATACTATTCCCGCGCCGATGAAGGGCGGCGGCAATTTATTGGCCGGCGTGATTTGGAATCAATTTATGCGCCAGGCTACGAGCAGTACCCTGCCGGAGAAATTTCCCGATCTGCCGGCGAACGATGCCGCCAAACCGGTCTTGACCGGCGGCGATGGCGGTATCCGGCTCCGCATCAATACGGCCACTGGAAAAATTGCGGCATCCACCACTCCGGAAAATATGGTGACAGTAAAAACTTACTTGCCGCCGCATGATATTTTGTATTACGTAAATAAAGACGACCCGCGCGGCCCGGCTCCGGCCAACCCGGAGGGCGACCCGCAGTACGAAGCGTGGGAAGCCGCTCTGCAAGACTGGGTGGTGCGCGAGCAGACGGCCGGACACGCGGTAACGCTGGAAGAGCCGCCGACCGAGTATGACAGCCCGCAGGCGTTGGAACTCTCGCCTCTGGTGGATATTGTTGAACCAGGCGTCAACGCGCGGCTGACTTCTCGGATGATTCATTTTGAAGCCAAAGCATCGGCGCCGCGTGGAGTAACGCGGGTGACCTTTTTCATTGACGGTGCGGAGGTGGCCTACGCCGCGAGCTATCCATTCACCGCTGATTATTTGGCGCAGGGTGTGGCCCCCGGGCCGCATTTGCTGAAAGTGGTAGCGCAAGACGATGTAGGCACAAGCGCGGCCAAGGAACAGCCGTTTACGCTTGATGTGGAGCCGGAGCCGGCGACCTTTGAGTGGCTGGACGCGTCTCCGCTAGTTTTGACCGGAGCTGATTTTCCCCGAGCCATAAGTCTGAAGCCCTCGCGCTGGGACGCTACTAAAAGCATAGTAATTTATTTAAAGAGCGCGCTGAGCGAGAAAAAAATTTATACCTTTGTGCCAAATGAAGATGCCGTCGTTGATGGCGGACTTTCATTTATATGGAAACATAGTCCGGGGGCGGGCAGTTTTGCGCTCCGGGCAGTTTTGACTGATACGGAAGGACGGATGGTGGAGAAAAGTTTGGAAGTGAACGTGAAATAAGAGCGATGCCAGCCGCGTAATTATTTGCCGGCGGCCTCCTTTTTTCCTCGGATGACAAATAAAATTTCGGCGATTTGTCTGATAGTTAGGTCGCGCAAATTATTTTTGTCGTATTTAGATTTTAAATAACTAATGAGGTCAGCTTGTTGGTGGCTCCAAAATAGGTGGATTTCTTCAAAGACTCTTTGCAAGTTACTTTCCACTTCAAGCAGGCAAGTTTCTTGGGTGTTTTTATAGTCATCTATCCGGCCTTTTTTGTCTAAAACATACTCCATAGCGCCTGAGGCAGTTGGGCGAAGTTCATAAACTTCAAAGGTGCCGTCAGACATAGTGCGAGCCACGCGGTTGCGCCCCATTTTTTTGGACAATCCGGAGTTGAAGTCAGCCTTTTGACGAACATCGTCAAAATAAGGGGTTTCGCCGTGGCCGACTATGGTGTAGCCGACGCTGAAAGAAATAGGGCTCATTTGGCCGGGCGCGGATTCCCATCGCACTTCCGATAAAGCTTGGCCGATACGTTGCACTAGCTGGAGAGTGTCGGCGCCTCTTTTGACGTGATTAAGCAAAATCATAAATTCGTCTCCGCCGATGCGGGTGGCGCAGTCTTCAGCGCGGATGGCGCGGTTGATGGCGTCGCCGATGTTTTTGAGAATTTTGTCGGCTTCCACATGTCCGACCGTTTCGTTGATATCTTTGAATTTGTCTAAATCAAAAGCAATAATGACCATCCGCTCGTCGGTGCGTTTTTTATCTTTTTCATCGGCGTTTAAGTTAGCCAGAGAGTGTTCATAAAAATTTTGGAAACCGTCTTTGCGCAATAGCCCGGAAATGCTGTCCGTTTGTCCTTCTAATTCGCCGCGGAGGCGTTCTTTGGCCAATTCGGGAGCGAGCTTGGCAATCATCTCCTGGCGCTCGGACAGTTCTTTTAGGACTACATCCTGCAAATTTATTACAGCGCCCCTATCTCCCTTCGCCGTGGCTTGCGCGATTTCTTCTAAAATAGCATGGCGGCCTCGCTCATAGCGTTTCCGGGCGCGTTCTGAAATTTCGGCTTTTATTTCTAGGAGACGGGGCTTCGAGGCCGCGCGCGCTCGTTCTAGGGATGCGGCGGCTGTATCGGATTGGACGGGAACGTTAGCCCCGCTTTCTGGTTTGGTCATACTAGAGTTTTAGGATAATTATTTAAACCTAAATGTTGATAAGCGGAAGGAGTGGCTTTACGGCCGCGCGGAGTGCGTTCTAAAAAACCAATTTGTAGTAGAAAAGGTTCGTAGATAGTTTCAATAGTATCCATTTCTTCGGCAATAGCGGCGGAGAGGGTATTCAGCCCCACCGGCCCGCCGGCAAATTTTTCAATGAGCGTTTTCAACAGCCGTCGGTCGGTTTCGTCCAGCCCCTGCTCGTCAATGCCAAGCAGTTTGAAGGAGCGATTGGTAGTCGCCTCGTCAATCGCGCCGCTACCCTCCACCTCGGCAACGTCGCGAATGCGTTTGAGCAGGCGGTTGGCGATGCGCGGAGTGCGCCGAGCGCGGGCGGCGATAAGCTCCACGGCGCTCGGTTCAGCCGCCACATTCAGGAGCGAAGCGTTGCGGGTAATTATTTTTTCAATATCTTTTGGCTCGTAGAAGGAAAGGTGGAGCGTATGCCCAAAGCGGTCGCGGAGCGGGTTGGAAATTAGGCTTAACTTGGTAGTGGCGCCGATGAGGGTAAAGCGGTTGAGAGGCATGCGGATAGTGCGGGCGGCGGGGCCATGGCCTAGAATAATATCCAGCGAATAATCTTCCAGCGCCGGGTAAAGCACCTCTTCAATAGTTTTATTCAGGCGGTGGATTTCGTCAATGAACAAGACTTCGCCGGGCTGAAGGTTGGAGAGGATGGCGGCCAAATCGCCGACCTTTTCCAGTGCTGGGCCGGAGGTAATTTTAATGGGCGCGTCCATTTCGCGGGCGATGATGGAGGCGAGGGTGGTTTTGCCCAGTCCTGGGTTGCCATAGAGCAGAACATGCTCTAGGGCCTCGTCGCGCTTTTTGGCCGCCGCGAGCGCGATGCCGAGCGACTCTTTAAGCTGTTCTTGGCCGATAAAATCATCTAGGCGTTTGGGCCGGAGCGTGGTGTCAAGGCTATCTTCTTCTTCAAGTTGAAGCTCCGGCTTGACTAAGCGATCTTCAGGGTTGGCAATTTCTTCTTCCATAGTGGGGGTAGTATAAACGAAAACTTCCACCCCGTGAAGAGAGCTGTTAGTTTTTTTGAAAAGGTGGTATATTAGTTGTAGTTAATTTTTATTTATTTTTATGTTTGAACGATCGCATCGTTTGGTAGCTGTGGTTGCGATTGCAGTAACGCTCGCGCTTCCGGTTGCCGCTTTGGCTCAAGAATACAGAGCCACACCTCCGGCTACTCCGGTAGTTGAACCTCCGGTCACTCCGGTAGTTGAACCTCCGGTCACTCCGGTAGTTGAACCTCCGGTCACTCCGGTAGTTGAACCTCCGAAGCCGGCAAGGCCTGTTGTTGCGCCCAGGGTAAGGGCGAAAAAGGCTCCGGAAAAATCGACCGAAGAAGGAAAACCGGAGAGGTCGGATGGAGAGGGAGAGGGTGGCCAAGAGCAAGCAGAGAAAAATCGGCGCTCATCAGAGGAGATGGAAGAAGAACGTGAAAAGCGCCAGCTTGAGCAAGATAAAAAAAGGCAGGAGAAGATGTTAAAACAGAGACAGCGCAGTTTCAAGCAGTTTGGCGTTATGCTGAAGAAGTTCAAGGCCAAAATGGATAAACTGGAAGCCCAAGGAGTGACGGTGCCTGCTGTATGCAAGGAAGCCGCCGGAGAGGCGATGACAATGGTAAATACTGTTTTAGAGGCCACGGATCCGCAGGTGGTGGAAGACATGGATACGTCCGATCTCCAGTCGGTTAGCGATACCCTTCAGGATTGCGGGCCGAAGTTAGACCAAGCCGCTCAATTGCCGCGCATCATAAAGCAGACGAACAGCCAAATCGCGAAGCTGGAGAAGCGCGTCAAGAGCGTCCAGGCGAAAGCGGTCCGCGCCGGCGTTGATGTAAGCGAGACGCTTAATAAAATTAATGAGTCAATCAGCCAGATGAAAGCTACAGTCGCCGGGCTCGCGACCGATGAAGAGCCTTTTTCCACCCTTCAGGATTTGCCGGATACTTTCCAGGATATTCAGCAGAAGCTTATGGGAATAGAGGCCGTGTTTCAGCTTAAAAAAACACTCAAGAGCATCGCCGGCCAGCTTGCCCGCTATGAGGCTAAAGTAAAGCGGTTGGAAGCAAAGGGCGGGGGCGAAGAGGCGCGGACAGCGCTTGATGAAATAAAGAGTTTGGTCAGCGAACTTAAGGGCCAGACGCTCACCGAGGACACGGCCGATGAATTGCCGGATAAATTGCAACTTTTGATGGAGCTAAAGCAGACATTGGATGAAGAATTGCAGATGAGCGGCCCGGCGCCAAAGCTGTATGATACCGGCGGCAAGAAGGGCGGGTTTGACTTGCCCGGCCTGGACAAGATTATTTTCAACGACAGTCAGACGCAGAGATATATGGCCCGTCTCACCGAGCGCGTGACGACGGGTGCGCAGCGCGTGGCCGGATTAAAGGTAAAAAATAGCGAGGCGAAAGTGTGAAACTGGTTAAAACAAAAACTCTCCGGCGTAACGCCGGAGAGTTTTTGTTTTTATTTGGGCAACCACGGTCGCCATCTTTGATGGGAACAAAATTATTTTTTTATAAGAGTGGAAAAAGTTTTTTTATCTTGACAATTTTTATCGCTAAAATATTGTATGTCAATTTTAATGTCGCCACTTAATGGAACAGTTTGGTACACGGGCAAGGTGTTTGCGGTACTGCCGCTATCCGAGGGTGGAGTTTTTTCGCCTTCCTTTTTGTACTCAACAAGTTGCATCGTGTAAGGCTTAGGTAACTCGGCACAAGCAACTGCATCACACATTCCGTATCCAACAAATTTATCATCCAAGTAGTATAGACCTTTTCCGGGTAATTCAGTATTCGCTTTTTTCCACGAGCCATTGGCGCGTTTATACATAACAGGAGCATCCAAGCAAGTCTTAAAGTATCCGCTAAGATTTATTGAAAAAGTATCGCCGGTGAAGGCTGAAGGCGGAGTTTGATTAGTGGGTTGTGCCGGCGATTTGCGCAAAGCAAAATTTCCGACCACTACGGCTAGTATGGCTAGCAAAATCATTAAGACAACATTTGCAAAACTTTTTTGGTTCATACTTATATTTGGTTCACAACCGCTAAGTTCCATATTGGTGCCCGGGGCGGGACTCGGACCCGCAAGCCTTTCGGCGAGAGATTTTAAGTCTCTTGTGTATACCAATTTCACCACCCGGGCGATTGAGGGAAATAGTAGCACGAGAAGTAGCGGGAATCAAGGAGGGTTGTTTTTGTGATATACTATTTTGCATGAAGCCAGCGCGACGGAACGGCTATTCATTGATGGAGGTGGTGGTGAGTTTCAGCATCATCGCGGTATTTTTTGTGTTGTTTCAAGCGGCGGCCGGCACCAGCATCATCAATCGCAATGTGAAACATCAGGAGCTGGCTCTGCGTATCGCTCAAACCAAAATAGACAATTTGCAATTTCTTTCTTATGACTCTTTGCCCGCGAGCGGCTCGTTTAGCGACCCATCGTTGGCCAGCTTGCCGCAGGGGGAGGCGGCGGTTACCGTGGTTGATTTTAACGAGAAAATAAAACAGGTGACAGTGACGGTGCGCTGGCAGGAGCCGGGTGTTTCGGCCGCGCGCAGTGTGTCGCTATCCACCTTGATCGGGGAGGGTGGGCTATGAAGCGCGATTTTTTTATTTTTCATGGTGTGCCAGCCGGGCGGCCGCCATCCGCCGGCGTCAGCTTGGTTGAATTACTGGTAACAACGGCCATTGTGCTGGTTTTGACGCTGGCGCTGTTGAGCTTATATCAAGTTTACGGCAATTTGTACGGGTTGGGCCGGATGAATTTTAGCGCGGTCGGCGGGGTGCGCGCTCCATTGACGGACATTGTGGAATATGTGTCGCAGGCGCACCGCGTCGCGGAGAGCCAAAATTTTGGCGGCACGATATATACTTCCAGCTCCTCTACTTTGGTGCTTCAAATTCCTTCCGTGGACGCGGACAGCCGGGTAGTGGAGGGCAGTTGGGATTACGCGGTGTTCTATAAAAATGGCGCGCGGCTTTATCGCCGGCTCCAACCCGCCGTTTTGAGTGTGCGGAGCGCGGAGGCGCGGCAGTTGACCGAGGTGGCGGCAAGTTTGGCGTTTAGTTATGACGCCGGCGATTTTTCGTTGGTAAAAAAAGTCGGCGTTGCTTTAGGAACTTTTACTCAAGAAGGGCGCGTGGCCGTTTCTCATCTGGCCAGCGAAGAGGTGGCGCTTAAGAATTATTAGCAGTATGAAAAGTCCCTGGCAATCAGCAACAGCCAAAAAAAATGCGGGTCAGATTATGATGTTTGCTTTGGTATTTATGGCCATTATGCTGACTATGTCCGTCACGTTGATCGCTATGGCCGGGTTGCACGCTCGCGCCGAGCGGCGTGCGGCGGCCGGCTTGGCCGCGTTGAAACTGGCTGAAGCCGGTGTGGACAAGGCGATTTACGAGTTGAACCAGAACCAGAATTTTACCGGCGAGAGCGATGTGCCGATTCCCGGCGGCGCGTTCAGCACGACGGTTACCACTATTGATGCCAACAATAAACAGATTATTTCCACGGGCCGGGCGTCTTTCGGCGGAGCGCCGGCCACGAGCACGGTCAGCGCTGTCGCCGCCATTGATTTGGAAACGGTGTCATTCCAGTTTGGCGTGCAGGTGGGGGAGGGCGGCTTGGAAATGAAAAATAATTCCCGTATCAATGGAAATGTTTTTGCCAATGGTTCAATCAGCGGTTCGGGGATTGTTACCGGCGATGCCACGACAGCATCTAGCTCGGCTCTCGCGGGGCCGACTTCCATCAGCGGCATTACGGTATGGGGCGCGGCGCGCTCCGATAGCGTTTTGGACTGCGTTATCGGCCAGGACGCGTTTTACCAAACCACTAACACCTGCGCGGTGGCCGGCGCGGAACATCCGGGCACGCCGGCGCCCGATCCGCAACCTTTTCCTGTTTCCGACGCCCAGATAGCCGGCTGGGAAAATGCCGCCGCCGCGGGCGGAGTGATAGTCGGCGATTATTTATTGCCCGGCGACGAGAGCGCGTCTTTGGGGCCGATTAAAATAGAGGGGAATTTAACTGTAGAAAACAGCGCCGCGCTTCTCTTGAACGGGCCGGTGTGGGTGCAAGGCAATGTGGTTTTAAAAAATAATTCAGTGATTCAGAATAGCGCCGCCCTGGGAGCGGGCGGCACGGTATTGCTGGCAGATGATCCCGCCGCCCGAAGCGTCCGCGGAACTATGACCATAGAGAACGGCGTGGTGATAGCCGGTAATGGCAACGTGGGTAATTACCCGCTGCTTATCAGTCTGTATTCAGGAAGCGGTAAGGCCATTGCCGTAAAAAATAACACTTCCAGCACCATTTTTTACGCCCCCTATGGCACGATAGAGGTGAGTAATAATTCTTCGCCGATTCAGCTTACCGCCAACCGAATTGAAATTGAGAATAACGCGACGGTCAACTATACTACTGGCCTGCAAAACGCGCTTTTCACCAGCGGCCCGGGCGGTTCCTGGGTGTATAAGCCGGGAACCTATGTAATAGTTAAAAATTAAAAATAGCGGTTTGGCATTTTATTTCATTGTTTCGCATTTAGTATTTGATATTTAACATTTAGCATTCTTTCTGATATAGTGAAAGAGCAAAAAAGAAATATTGAAATTAAAGAAATAAGGAAATGCGTATGTCAACTATCCGCAAATTAGTTATTCCCGTAGCCGGCCTCGGCACGCGCTTTTTGCCGGCCACCAAGGCCCAGCCCAAAGAGATGTTGCCGATTGTGGACAAGCCGATTATTCAGTATGTGGTAGAAGATGCGGTACGGTCGGGAATAACCGATATTATCATGGTTACCGGCCCGAGCAAGCGGGCGGTGGAAGATCATTTTAGCCCCAACTATGAACTGGTTAATTGGTTGAAAAAACAAGGCAAAGACGAAATTGCCGAAGAAACCAAGAAAATCGCTGATTTGGCCAATTTTATTTTCATTCGGCAGAAGGGCCCGTACGGCAATGGCACACCGGTGTTGTGCGCCAAAGAAGTGGTGGGAGACGAGCCGTTTGCCGTAATGTGGGGCGATGAATTTTTTTACGCGCCCAAGAAACCCCAGCTCAGACAGCTGGTGGAAACATTTGAGCGGTACGGCGAGCCGGTTTTGAGCGCCTATGAAGTTGACGATGAGGGGACGAAGCGGTACGGAATTCTTGATGCCGCAGCAGTTGACAGCGAGGTGGTGAAAGTGAAGACGATTGTGGAGAAACCGGGGCCGGAACGGGCGCCGTCGCATCTTGCCAGTTTGGGCGGATTTATCTTCACGCCGGATATTTTTTCAGCGCTTCAAAAAACTAAAATCGGCAAGGGCGGGGAGCTGTGGCTGGTGGATGCGATTTTTAGATTGCTTAAAGAGCGGCCGGTGTACGCGCGCAAAATTGAAGGCATTTACTACGATACCGGGTCTAAATTGGGATATTTGAAAGCTAATGTTGATTTCGCCCTGCGCGACAAAATGCTCCAGAAAGATTTTAGGAGTTATTTGAAAAGTGTTGTATAATTAGTGAATATAATTGTTATATTGTTAAATTGCTAAATGGCTAAAACCCCTCCCTTTATCCCTCCCCTTTTAGGGGAGGGGCAGGGGGTGGGGTTTAACAGCCTAACAGTCTAACGTTGTTTTGTGTGGCTAAACGACTAAAAAATAATTTCTTCACACGATCACGATTGCTTAAGCTGCTTTCTCTGCTTACTCTGCCTACATTGCTGTTAACCGGTTTTGGTTGTAAAGGTTTGTCTGCTACCCAGCAGGCGGCGGCCAAGCCGATAGCGCTTGAGTATTGGACGGTTTTTGACGATGCGGATGTTATTCGTTCTTTGGTAGCCGCCTATCAGGCCGGCCGGCCTTATTTGAATGTTACAGTGCGTCAATTGCGGGCCGATGAATTGTATAACCGGCTGGTGGAGGCTTTGGCCGAAGATCGCGGGCCGGACATTGTGGCTGTCAACAACCGATCTCTGGGAGCTTTCCGGTCAAAACTTGCCCCCATGCCACCGACCGTTAAAGACACGATTGTCCGGGTGGAAAAGACTCAACTGGGCGGCACTAATACCATTATCAATTCCCAGATGATAAATTTGCCCACTGTTTCGGAGTTGGACAAAGAATATGTGCAGACAGTGAAAGAGGATGTGGCGAGAAACGGTAAAATATACGGCCTGCCATTGTCGCTGGATACTTTGGCCATCTATTATAACAAAGATTTGCTGGATCGATCCGGCATCGCTGAAATACCGAAAACGTGGGAGGAATTTCAGGCGGACGTGAAAAAACTGACGAAATATGACAAAGCGGGCAACAAAATTTTACAGTCCGGGGCGGCGCTCGGTGCCGGCAATAATGTGCCCGGCAGTGACGACCTATTATACGCGCTGGCCAAGCAAAGCAAGATTCCGTTTATGGATAGGAATGGCCGGGCGGTGTTTAATCTTTTGCCGGTAAACGCGTCGCGGGGCGAGGAAACGCCAATAATTAACGTGTTGAATTTTTATACAGATTTTGCCAATGCGACGCGTGATACTTATTCATGGAATGAAACTATGCCGAGCGCGTTGGATAGCTTTGTCAATGGAACGGCCGCGTTTTTCTTCGGTTACAATTATCATTACACGCAAATTAAGGCGCGCGCTCCTCAGCTTAATTTTGACGTGATGCCGTTGTTACAGCTAGACCCCGAGGCGGCGGCGAACGCGGCGAATTATTCCATCCAAACAGTCACGGCAAAATCCAAACACCAGAATGAAGCTTGGGCGCTGGTAAATTATTTAACACATTCGGGAGCGAATAAGGAATACCTAACCAAGGCTAACCGGCCGACCGCGCTCCGCGCTTATATTGGTTTGCAGAAGAGCGACCCGGCGCTGGCGCCGTTTGTATCCGGGCTTTTGACGGCGGACAGCTGGTATCATGGAAAAAATTATGAAGCCGCCAGCCGCGCCTTGAGCGATATGCTCCGCGAGTGGATTCAGCCGCCGCCGGACCCCGACCGGGCGCTGGAATGGAAACAACAAATACTTGATCGCGCGGCGGCCAAGGTAAATCAGACTTTATGAGGCGTTTTCGGCATTTTTTTGGGTTAAAAACGGCGGCGCTGTTCATCGCGCTGGCGGGTTTGTCATTTATCCAAATTGCGCCGGTAACGGCCGCCGGCCGGTGTTTTTGTTATGGGGCAGGCAATGAGAAGTCTGGATGCGGGCCACAGACGGAGGCGACATGTAAAAAAGATGATGACAGCGTGCGCGGTTACAAGTTTGAGGCTTGTTTAATACAAACAGATAATGCGGCTTGTGAAAAAGAATTCGCCGACTGGAAGGCTAGACAAGACTCGGCGGCCGCCGCCAAAGGGGTGGCCAGCCAGAGCAAATTTATTCCAGATTGCGCTTTAGCGGAAAAGCTAGACCTGAAAGGCCCGTGCGGCGATGTCAGCGTTTTCGTCGTTTTGCTGTTAAACGCCAGCAATTATTTGTTCACCATTATCGGCGCCATTGCGCTGGCGGTGTTTGTGTATGGCGGGTTTATGCTGATTATATCGCAGGGCAATGAAGAAAAAATCACCAAGGGTATGGATGCCATCAAGGCGTCGGTGATTGGTTTGGCCATCGCTTTTGGCGGTTATTTCATCATTAAGTTTTTAGGCGATTCCATCGGACTGAAGGAGACGTTTAGATTGTAGAGTGTGAAGCGTAAAATTTTTATGATCGGTTTGTTTAAAAAATGGGTGGTAGCGCTAGCGGTTGTGGTAGCAGGTTTTTTGCTCATGACAGTGCCCGAGGTAGAAGCCGCGCCCTCCGATGTTTGTTGGTGCAGAGTGGATCCATTTGATGGTTTTTCGTCAAATCATGAATGTAGCGCTAAGCAAAGTTCGCCGGCTGACTATTCCCAATGTTTTCTTGCTTGCGGCGGTATTTCCTCCTATGGGGTAATAACTTATGGCGAGGAACACCCCGACCAGGCATTAGCCGATGCGGGCTGTCAAATAATAAATAATTATTGTTGGTGTACCAAGACAGATAGGTCAGGGTGTGAAGTAACAAAAGGAAATTTTATACAGGTCACGGAGTGTAATGCTTTTTGCGCCAGTAAAGGGCAAACAGCAACTCATTTTGATGCAATTTTACGTGATTACTCTACTGACCCAGCCTGTATAGCAAAAGATTGTATATGCAGAAAAGAGGGTGAAAGTTGCCGTAAAATTGCTCCGTTTGCCACCACCGATTCTTGTACTCTCGCTTGTGGTGAAGGCTGGGATGGGGTATTGCAGTTGCCAGGTCAAGATTTAAATACAATTCCTTACAGTCAAGGCGGTTGTCTGCAAGATACAGCCGGCGCGAGTGCCACCGCAGGCGCGGGTGGAGCGTGTTGGTGCAAAACTGCCGAAGATGTTTGCCAGAAAGTTACCGCTGACGCGGCCGGAAAGCCAATTTTGAATGAACAATCTTGTATAACAGCTTGTCAAATAGAGGGGGCAGGAGGAAAAACCGGAAGAATACTGAAATTTGATCCGACAGGTACGGAAGATTTAACCCGAAGCAATGAGGCTTGTAAGGCGGCAATACAGGAAGAAGCCAAGGGCGCGGCGGACATTGCGACTAATTCTGAAGACGAAGTCGCACGGCTCAAAGCCCAGGCAAAAACCAGTTTGAATCGCGTGAGTTTTGGCAGTATGGCGGAGGTAATCGGCCAGGTGGTAATGTTCAATATGGCTTTTATGGGAGCGATTGCTTTTGTTCTCTATATATACGCCGGAATTTTATGGATGGTGGCCATGGGCAACAGCGAGCAAATTGAAAAGGCCAAAAATATTTTTATTTGGGCAACAATGGGAGTGGGGGCGATTCTGGCCAGTTATATTGTTGTTCAATTTTTATTCCGCGATATTTTAGGTTTGCCGATATGAAAAATTTTGTTTCTCTATTTTTGGCCGGTTTGTTCGTTTGGTTTTTGGTTGGCGATGTTTTTGTTGTTCGGGCGGCGGCCGCGCCGAAGGTCCCCAAATGCCCAACCGGAAGCATTTGTCTCACAAATCCGTTGGAGAATGAAACCACCGACGCCCCCACTATTATCGGCATAATAATTAAAGCGGCTTTGAGCGTGATTGGCGCGGTAACGCTTTTGATGTTCGTGCTCGGAGCGGCCCAATGGCTGATGTCGGCGGGGAATACGGAAAAAGTGGCGGCTGGCGCCAAGACTATGATGTGGGCGGCCATTGGCGTTTTGCTGGTTTTTGCCAGCTATATTGTGATTACCCAGCTCACCGCTTTAATCACTGGCGCGGTATAGCGGCGGTGTGCTATACTACCGAGTAATTTGAAGCAGCTTAGGCAAGGTAAGTAAATAAAGTAAAGCGAGTGAGAGGAGTTTCACTAATTGTCATTTTGAGTCCGCCTCAGGCGGACGAAGAATCCCTTACAATTCGCCATAACGACGACGAGAGGGATCCTTCGCTCCGCTCAGGATGACAGCTGTAAATATCTTATGTCGAAAAAATACTACCGAGAGGAGGTGACAGTATGATGAAATTACAAAAAACTATGTCTGCTTTGAGCATGTCAGCTTTATTGGTGATGGGCGTGGCCGGTTTGGCTTTGCCAAACGCGTCTGTTTCGGCCGATGATCCAGTGGTCGTTGATACAATCACGGCTAACGATTTAGGCATTAACTACGGCAAAGCCACCGGACTCGGCGGCACAGATGTGCGCGTGACCGTAGCACGTGTTATCCGCGTAGCTATGGGTCTGCTTGGCATAGTGGCCGTGGTGATCATTCTTATCGGTGGCTTTACCTGGATGACAGCCGGCGGCAACGAAGAGAAAGTGGGGGAAGCGAAAAAATGGATTTTTGCCGGCATTATCGGTTTGGCAATTATTCTGTCAGCGTACGCCATCGCGAATTTTGTGCTTACTCAATTGGTTACGGCTACCACTGATACGTCAGCAGTACCTGGTCTATAATCTTTTTACCAACAGTGGAGTCGAATGACTCCACTGTTGGCTCGGCGTTTATTTTGTATTAGGAATAAAAAATAGACGTTGAAATTATATGATAAAATTTTTTTTAGCGCGCGCGGGCGCGGCGGCTTTAATGCTGGGGGGCGCGATGTTTTTGGGGATGTCTTCAGTCGCGGCTGTAAGTTTAGATCTCGGGGCGGGAACAACGGCGGCTCCGGATTTGGGCATTGAATACCCGGCCTACTCCGGTCTGCGGAACACAGACGTGCGCGTTACAGCCGCCAAAATTATTCGCGCCGCTATGGGGCTCCTCGGCATCGCGGCTGTGGGGATCATTCTTATCGGCGG
>CAZHFX010000003.1:0-14051 GCA_964531745.1 uncultured Gammaproteobacteria bacterium | reverse complement strand
AGTGGATGACAGCGGGCGGCAATGAGGAACAGGTCGGGGAGGCGAAAAAATGGATTTATTCCGGCGTAATCGGCCTGACTATTATTTTGTCGGCCTATGCCATTGCCAATTTTGTCGTCAATTCGCTCGTGAACGCCACGACCGCGGGCGATGCCACCACTATCTGATATGAAAAAATTTTTGGCCGCGCTGTTTATCTCATTTTCTTTGCTAGCCGTCCAAATGGCTACGCCGGCCATAGCGGCCGGAGACTATGGGCTGGGGAAGGCCCGCGAACAGGCCGGACTGCCGGACACTGTCGCCGGCGAAAGAACCATTCCGGGAGTTGTTGGCAAGGTGGTGGCCGCCGGATTGTCGCTCCTCGGTATTGTTTTCTTTTTGCTGATTTTGTATGCCGGCTTCATTTGGATGAAAGCGCGCGGCAGTACTGAAGAAGTGGACAAAGCGAAAGATATAATTGAAGGGGCCGTCATCGGGCTGGTGCTGGTTACGGCGGCCTATGCTATTGCCAATTTTGTTTTTACCAGCTTGACAAGTAAATAATATGAAAAAAATAATCGTCTCAATTTTTATCTCTTTTATGGTTTTGGCGCCAGCCACACTCGTGTTTGCCGCCAATCCGTTTGCCACAGCACAACGGAATCTTAGTACTTCTGTCCAAGGGCTTAATTTACCAAACACTGTTGAGGGAACGGTGGGCACAGTAATAAAGGGGGCGTTGGGGTTGGTCGGAACCATATTTTTTGTACTTACTATTTATGCCGGCATCCTTTGGATGACCGCGGCCGGGAACGAGGAGCGGGTGACCAAAGCGACGGATATTATCAAGGCTTCAATTATTGGGCTGTTTATTACTATGTCGGCGTACGCCATTACCACGTTTGTCGCCAGCAAAGTTGGTGGGCAATAATTAGCGTATATGCGATTTTTTAAAAAACTGTTGTTATTCGCTTCTTTATTCCTTTTGGCGATGCCCGTTTTGGCCGCGGGGCCGGATATTGGTTTGGGCGCTGGCGGGCTGACCCAGAAAGTGGCCGATAATGGCGGCTACGCGGTGGTTGGAGTAACTGACACTTCTTTGTCCGAGAGCATTGGCAAGATAGTAAAAGTGGCGCTGTCTTTGGTGGGGACGATATTTTTTGTATTGACCGTGTATGCCGGGTTTTTGTGGATGACCGCCAGCGGCAACGAAGAGCGCGTGACCAAAGCGCAGGATATTTTAAAAATGGCGGTAATCGGGCTCGCCATTACGCTCGCCGCTTACAGCATTACCTCTTTTGTGCTCGGTCGCATTATTCAGTCGGCCAATGCCGGGGGCTGATTTTCCACTTTCCGTATGTTCAGCAAGCAAATAGTGATAGTGATGGTATTTTTTCTCTCGCTGTTGTTTGGCGCGCAATTTTTGGCGTCGGCGCCGGCTCTGGGGCAGGACGTAACCCCTGCGACAGCGGAAATCGCCAAACAGCTTGATGCCGCCGCTGGAGACAAAGGGGCAGGAGTAGGAGACTATACTGACCCGCGTAAAATTGTATCGCAAATTGTACAGATTCTTTTGACCTTGGTGGGCACGATATTTTTTGTTCTCACTATTTATGCCGGGTATCTCTGGATGACGGCCGGTGGCAACGAAGAGGAAGTGGAGAAGGCCAAAACGACCTTGCGTAACTCAATTATCGGTTTGATTATCGTTATTGCGGCCTATGGCATCACCATCGCGGCCACTAATTTGGCCAGCGGTCGCGGGGTCGGAGAGAATGCCGGCGGCGGCGGTTATTCTTTGGAGGGCGGCATAGATGAGGCCTTATTTGGCGGTGATTGATTTTACCATGATATCTGTCGTTGTTCCAGCATATAACGAGGAGAAAGAGATTACTCGCTGTCTCACTGCTTTGGCGCAACAAAAAACCGGCCGGGAGTTTGAGGTGGTGGTGGTAGATAACGCCTCAACCGACGCTACCGCGCAGGCGGCCAAAGAATTTTTGGGGAAATTATCCTTGACAATAATTTTTGAGGAACAAAAAGGCCGGGGGGCGGCTCGAGCCGCCGGTTTCAAGGCCGCGCGCGGTGAAATAATTTTATCTACCGATGCTGACACGGCGGTGCCGCCCAACTGGGTGGAAAATCTGGCCAGCGGACTCGTGCAGAGCAAAGCCGTGGCCGTGGCCGGCTCAATGACCGTTACAGGTTGCGGAAAAATGGCGACGGCCGCATTCAATTTTATTCAGCCGTTGACCGCGCGCTTGTACCGCGTATTATTCGGCCACTATTGGCCGGGAGGTTACAATTTCGCGATTTATAAAGATGTTTATCAGCGTGCGGGCGGATTTAACCCGAAGTTGAATGCGATGGAAGACACCGATTTGGGGTTTAGGGTTAAAAAAATTGGCAAAATTCGTTTTTTGCCAAAAGTGATAGTACAATTTTCCGGCCGGCGTTTTGAGAAGCGGTTGATACCTGGCCTGGTTGATTACGTCGTGCAATTTTTGAATTATTATTTTGGACGGGAGAAAGGGACGTATTTATCCGATGTGCGTTGAAAACATCTGGGTGCCTATTGGGATTTGAACCCAATCTGAGAGATCCACAATCTCTCGTGCTAACCATTACACTATAGGCACCATATAATTTTAATGGCGGATGCTAAATATTAAATAACTAACATAGAATCGCCAGTAGTGTCTGATTATATATAAAAAAAGGCGCGTTGTCAATTTGTGTCCTCAGCAGGAATCGGACCTGCATTCTCAGCTTAGAAGGCTGATGTTCTATCCGTTGAACTATGAGGACATAATGGGTACTATATTAGTATATTTTACAGTGAAAAGCAAGGCGCGGTATGACAAAAAAGATATTTATTTTTATTCTCTTCAGTTTGGCGCTAGTCAGCCTGCCTCTTCAGGCGGAGATGGCCGCGGGAAATTTTGGATTGGATGAAGTGGCCGAAAAAGCCCAGTATAAAGAAACGAAGAAAGACACACCGCCCGAGGCGCTTTTTAATACTATCAAAAGGGTCGTTTTCGGCCTGCTGTCTTTAACGGCTATTTTGTTTTTTGGATTGCTGACCTACGCCGGGGTGCGCTGGATGACGGCGAAAGGCAACGAAGAGTTTGTTACCAAAGCCAGAGACACCATTGAGGCGGCGGTTATCGGTTTGATCATTGTTGCCGCGGCCTACGCCATTACGAATTTTATTTTTGCCAAGCTGGCCGAGGCGCCGCCCGCCGCTCCGGTTGCGCTGCCGCCTCCCTCCGGGTGTGCACTAACAAGGACAGCCGCTGATTGTCAGCCTCCAGCTTGTCGCTGGAATCGTCTAGCCAGCACCTGCGTAGATGTCCAACCACCGGAAGGAAGTACGGCCGATTGTTCCCAGTTTACTCAACAGCTCGAATGCAATGCCGGTGGGTGTATTTGGTTAGATGGCAGTTGCTTGGCGACAGTGAGCGACCCGTTTGGTATCTGTTTGAGGGTAATTGGAAGCCAATTATATTGTGGTCTCAGCACCAAGTCTGGGTGTGATAGGCAAGGTGCGGTTTATAGCTTCTATGAGGGGAAAGAAGAGCCTGATTGCGCAGATCAGCAAAGTACTTACCTGCCTTTGGAAGCCATAACTCCTTGTGCTGATAAGGGAGGGCAGTGTATTGAAAATGTAGCAGACTGCAACGGCCGGTCGAGCGGCAATGGCAATGATTGTACGGGCGATAAAGTCTGCTGTCTGCCATAGAATTGCTTTACAAAATATACATATATATTGTATAACGGAGTTGTATTTTTGATAGTGGGAATTTTGACAGAAGGAGATAAATTATTGACAAAAAATGAGATTTTTGATAGGGTAGAGTGGTTAATTAAAGGGTTCTACCCCCGGACGATTGGGAAGCATACTCTCAATTTGCTCGGTAAATATTATGTATGTATGATGGACACAAAGAAGAAACAGGCGATCATTAAAAAGTTTCAGACGCACGAAGGCGATACCGGTTCCAGCGAGGTGCAGATAGCTATTTTATCTGCTGAAATAGACGAGCTGATCAACCACCTTAAAACTCATCCGAAAGATCACTCTTCCCGCCGCGGTTTACTCCGCAAGGTAAGCGCCCGCCGCAGTCTCATGCGCTATATTAAAAAAGAGAACCCGGAAAGTTATGAACGGTTGGCGAAGAAGCTCAAACTCAAGAGCGTCCGCGCGATTGTGAAACCGGGAACAGCGAAGGCGACGGAAGACGAAACAGCGGGCGAAGAGGCGGAAGTAATTGAGAAAGAAAATGAAATCGTCAACGGATAACCCTGTGCCAGCCCGTCCTTCGCCAACTGGCGAAGGGGAGGTACAGAGCAAAAATGCTCACCCCTTAAAGCACCCTGACCAGCGCGTGGGGGTGTTTATTGATGTGCAGAATATGTACTATAGCGCCAAGAACTTGTTTGGCATGAAGGTGAACTTCGGCAATATCGTGAAAGAAGCCACGGCCGGCCGCAAATTAATCCGCGCCATTGCCTATGTGGTTTCCACCGAAAGCAAAGAAGAGCAGCCATTTTTTGACGCGCTTTATAACCTCGGTATTGAAACGCGCGAAAAGCCGCTTCAAATTTTTTATGGCGGCGAAAAAAAAGCGGATTGGGATGTGGGGCTGACCGTGGATGCCATTCGCCTGGCGCCGATGGTGGACGCGGTGATAGTGGTAAGCGGAGACGGCGATTATGTGCCGTTGGTTGAATATCTGAAGAATCAGGGCAAACAGGTGGAAGTGGCGGCGTTCGGCGAAACCACTTCCAGCAAGCTTATTGAAGCGGTGGATGATTTTATGGATTTGAGCGCCGATAAGGCCAAGTTTTTGATTCAGGATTATCGCCGTGCAGTAGCGCGCCCGGCAACCAACAAACGGTAGTGGTTTTGTTATTTTTTAATGAAGTTGGTGTAGGGACAAAGACCTTTAGTGAGGTCTCATGCTCCTCCATCATCTTCGGAAAGGTAAAAATATGGATGTCAAACAATGGTTTTTGGATTGGGGTGGTCGCACTCTGACAGTTGAGACCGGTCGTTTTTCGTTGCAAGCGAACGCTTCATGCACCGTGCGCTATGGCGACACCGTGCTTTTGGCAACGGCCACGATGAGCAAAAATACTCGAGAGGGAATAGATTTTTTCCCGCTCATGGTTAATTTTGAGGAAAAGCTCTACGCCGCCGGTAAAATTAAGGGCAGTCGGTTCATTAAACGCGAGGGTCGGCCGACGGATGATGCTATTTTGTCCGGCCGTCTGGTAGATCGCGCCGTCCGTCCGCTGTTTGATCAGCGCGTGCGCAATGATGTACAGATTATTTTGACCGCCCTATCTTATGACGGCGAAAACGATCCGCAAATTCCGGCGTTGATTGCGGCCTCTATCGCTTTGTCTTTATCAAACATTCCCTGGGCCGGGCCAATCGGCGGAGTGCGCGTCGGGCGGGTGAACGGCGCCTGGAAAATAAACCCGACATTTGCCGAGCGCGAGGCCGGGGATGCTGATATTGTTGTCGCCGGCACGCCGGACAAAGTGATTATGGCGGAAGCCGCTTGCCGTGAAATTCCGGATGCCGATGTTATGGAAGCGATGCGTTTTGGCGCCAAAGAGCTGGCCTCTCTTGTTTCTTTTATATCTAAAATTCAAGCCGAAGCCGGACAGCGGAAAATTAATTTGGAAACCGACTTGAGCGAACAGGAAATAAAATTGCGCGCGCTGGAGGCGGAAGTAAAAAAACTCGTCAAGAGCCATGTCAGCGACTGGATTTTTGATTCAGTTAAAAAGGGCCGCGCGGAACGAATAGCCATGGTGGAAAAATTCAAGGAGGCGGTGGAAGAAATGCTCTCCGCGCAGGAAGTTGATGAAAAAATTCAAAAAATTATTTTGGGGCGAGTGAAAGAGTACGTGGAAGAGTTCATCACGCAGGCGATTTTAGACAAAGACCAGCGTCTGGATGGCCGCAGTCTGACCGATGTCCGCGATTTGCGCGTTGAAGTGGCTCTCTTGCCGCGCACCCATGGCACTGGCCTGTTTATGCGCGGCGACACGCAGGTGCTGTCGGTGGTAACGCTCGGCGCGCCCGGCGATGTCCAAACTATAGATACCATGGAAGAAGACGGGCAAAAGCGCTATATGCATCATTATAGCGACACGCCGGCTACCTATGGTGAAACCGGCCCTTTGCGCGGCCCGGGCAACCGAGCCATCGGGCACGGGGCTTTGGCTGAACGCGCGCTGGAGCCGGTGCTTCCGCCCGAAGTGGATTTTCCGTATGCCATTCGCGTGGTATCCGAGGTGCTTGGTTCCAACGGTTCCAGTTCAATGGCCTCAACCTGTGCTTCCACTATGGCGCTAATGGACGCCGGCGTGCCAATCAAAAAACCGGTTGCCGGTATCGCTATGGGTTTGGCGAGCGAGGGAATG
Organism: uncultured Gammaproteobacteria bacterium; assembly: GCA_964531745.1. Classification (GTDB taxonomy): domain Bacteria; phylum Patescibacteriota; class Patescibacteriia; order Magasanikbacterales; family GWA2-37-8; genus JACRFW01. The sequence continues at coordinate 7,631 of CAZHFX010000003.1, read as the reverse complement.
GATGGCCCTTCGACGCGAGCTCAGGGCCAGCTTCGCTGGAAAGTGCTCACCGACCTGCAAGATATTGAAGACGGACCGGGTGGTATGGATTTCAAAATTACTGGTACGAAAGACGGTGTCACCGCTATTCAGATGGACACGAAAACAGAAGGATTGAGCTGGGACATTATCAAACAAACATTTAGCCAGTCTAAAGAGGCACGCTTGAAGATTTTGGACGCGATGGCGGCGGTATTGCCGGCCCCGCGTGCCGAACTTTCGCCTTACGCCCCGCGTATTGTCACAGTGATGATCAATCCAGAAAAGATTCGCGACGTTATCGGCCCTGGCGGCAAGATGATTAACAAAATTATTGCCGAGACCGGCGTGTCCATTGATATTGAAGATGACGGCCGCGTGTGCATTACCTCAACCGACGCGGTCGGCATGGAGCGCGCGGTGCAGTGGGTGAAAGATTTGACTCGCGAGGTCAAAGCGGGCGAAGAGTTTGAAGGCGCGGTGGTGCGATTGGAAGACTTTGGCGCCTTTGTGAACGTACTGCCGGGGCAAGATGGCTTGGTGCATGTTTCTGAAATTTCTTGGGAGCGCACGAACCGCCCGAGCGACGTTCTGAAGCTCGGCGACAAAGTGAAAGTGCTCGTGAAAGAAATTGATAATTTGGGGCGCGTTAACCTGAGCATGAAGGCTCTTATTGAAAAGCCGGCCGGTTACGTTGATCGTCCGCCGATGGACCGCGGCGGTCGGCCGCCGCGCAGCGGGTTTGGGGGCGGGCGAGGAAGCCGACAATTTTAATTGTCATTCTGATCTTTCGGCCATGAGCTCAAGGCCGAATGGGCGAAGCGAAGAATCCCTCTCGCTTCGCTTTTTTATTTGGGTGTAGTTAAGCGATTGATTTTCTAATTGAAGTATGATTAAATAGCCCAACAAATAAGCCGCGGTGGTGAAATTGGTAGACACGCTAGCCTTAGGAGCTAGTTCCCGCAAGGGATTGTCGGTTCAAATCCGACCCGCGGCACAATACGGTAAGTTATACCCAAGTCAGATATTGGAAAAGTTTAGATTTTTTTGTATACTATTTTTATAATTTTATTTAATTTTTTTTATGGCCTTAACTACGTTGACCGCCGGAGAACTATATGACGAAATTGCCGACTTGGCGCGCGACCAGGGTGTGTCCGACAAAGAACGATGGCTTGAGCTGGTGGAAGAAGTAATGGACAGTCATTTGTCGCTTGGTGAAATGGACTTGGATGATGACACCGAGGGAATGAAAGAAATATTGTCCGGTCGTTGGGTTTCCTATAAGAAAGAATTGGCTGAAGAGCAGGGCGAAGAGAGTGCGGCCGCCATTCTTGAAGATGAGGACGAGGAAGACAAAAAAGACAAAGACGATGATGATATGGGGGATGGGGAAAATGATGTGGTGTAAAAGTGGTTTTGATTCTAGAAAACAGTCCTGAGAGGGACCGTTTTCTGTATTTTTTGTTGATTTTTTCAGAAAAATGGTTTGACAAAAGTCGTTTTTTGTGCTAATGTTACTACTGAAGTAGACTCTCTATGACGCTTGCCACATTTATTAAAACTAGGCCGCATTTAATTTGGTGGACAAAAAATTACGATAAGCTGAAGGCCGAAGCGGTAGTGGAAGCGACGCTAAATTATGGCGACTGGGAAGATGTCCAAAAGTTGATTAAGATGTTAGGGATAAAAAAAACCGCCAGTGTTTTTCGTAATCAATTAAAGAAATTTAAAGTATCGGGGAGAACTAATTACTATCCGGAAGTTAAGAATTATTTTACGCACTATTTTAATAAGTATGCTCCATAAGGAAATTCTCTCTCCAGAGCAAATTGAGTTGTTGCCATTTTTAAAAAAGTTTAAAAATAATTTTGGGTTGGCGGGCGGCACGGCAGTGGCTCTGCAGATTGGCCATCGCCGCTCCATTGATTTTGATTTATTTTCGCACAAATTTTTTAAGAATATTTCGTTAGAGAGAAATATTCGGATGGCCACGAAAGTCGATAAAATGCTAGTTAACAGAGAAGGCGAAATCACCTTTTTTACTAAAAAGGTAAAGACAACATTTTTTTGTTATCCTTTTGTTATAGATTATGTTGAGCATTTAGACACGGTGATAAAAATGCCCAGCCTGTTAACTCTGGCGGCTATGAAAGCCTATGCGCTCGGAAAACGAGCCAAGTGGAAGGATTATGTGGATTTGTATTTTATCATCAAACAGTATCATTCAATCGCTGAAATTGCTGAACAAGGAAAAAATATTTTTGGCCATGAGTTCAATAGCAAAATTTTTCGGTCGCAGTTGTCTTATTTTGATGATGTTAATTATGTAGAAGCAATCGAATTTATGCCCGGCTTTGCGGTGAGTGAAAAGAAAATAAAAAAGGCGTTAATGGAGTTTAGTTTGAGTTGATACGGGAGTGAGTTTTAAGCCGATCTCGATTACAGTAAGACAACTCCGAAAGGGGTTGTTTTTTGTTTTGACAATGAGCTGTGATTGCCGTATCCTATACGGGTATGACGATGACACAAAAACAAAAAATAGAGCTTCAATTTTTTGTATGTAGCTAAGTATATGAGATTTTTTAGATCGGAAGATCCACAAACAACATCTCGGATGGGGTTATTAGATCGATTTAGGAAAAGAGCTGGCATTTCCGCGGCAACCGAGATGCCGTCCGAACCGCCTAAGACAGGAAAAGAATCGCCCAAACCCGCAGAAGAGCTTTCGGCTCTGTCACCAGACTCCTCTGCTGATGGGAAATCGGCTTCGGCGGTTATTGAAGCAGAAGCCCCGGCAGAGACGTTTAAGGGGGTAGTTTTTGATGAAAAACTAATTCCCTTTTATTTCAGAGTACATGAAGGGCGCGAGGTTCAACCTGTTGTTACCGACAAGTTTCTTAATAAATCAAAGGCACAATATAATACGGCGTGGCTAGCTCGAGAAATCGTTCAAAATTTTGTTGATCACAATCGTGGACCAAATAAGGGCACCTTGAACGGAGTGTCGGTTACGTCAGAACAATTACCAGCCAGCGAAATTTTTCCGCACGGCGGTCGTCGTTTTGTTATTAGTGGTGAGTGGCCATTTGAAGATACCACTGGATTAACGAGCATGCACTCTGAAAAATCTTCCGAGGGAGAGTCAGCTGGTGGCAATGGCATTGGTCTCAAACAAACCGTGTTGCGGTATATTAGAGATTTTGGTGTACAGCGTTTTGAAGTGGCCGGTGAAGGATGGCAGGTTGACTATAGCTTGGCTAGAAAGGACCAGATTAATGCTCGACTCTTGAGTGAAGCGCTAAAGCACAACGCCATGCCGACGGCACAAGTTAAGCACGATTGGCTCGTCGCAGAAATTAAACCAGGAGAAAAAACCGGTAAAACTTTTTACAGCATTGATACTGATAACGCTGAAGTGATCGCCAGTTTAGAAAAAATGTCGGAGCTCGGTGAGTCTAGAGACAATCCTTGGTTGCAGAATCCAAATTTTTCTAATGACAACGGCACTATCAAATGGTTGCCCCTTTCTGAGAAAGGGAAGGAGCCGGAAGGTCGCCTGTTTATCAATGGGCAGGTGATGAACTTTAAGCAAGCGGGCAAAACGGCGGAAAATTATTGGCGCGGCCCTGAGGGTGTCTCGATAGCGCTGCATAATGTAAAGTACGAAATGAGCATTGATCGGCCGCCAGTGCCGACATACGGTCTAGAAAACTACATGGACAATCTCATTAAATCAATGACAAAAGAAGAAATTCTTGGCCAACTGCGTGAATCGGAATATATTTGGGGTCGTGGTAACGCTGATACTGGCGGTTTCGATACGAAAGGCTGTTTTGTCCTAATTAAAAAATTGGCAGAGGCTTTGCGATGGGGGTTATACAAAAATGGGCGCAAGGACAAGTATAGTTCCGATGAATTTGCCGTTCATTTTCCAAAGAAGTATCTGGCAGTGGACGCGCGTTTAAGCGACAGCCAACATGATGACCTTGAGAAAAGAGGGTTTATTCTTTGTCCGAATTTTTTTGAGGATGTCGGCATGCCCAAGGCCAGCGGTGAGCTTAGTTCGGTAGAGGTAGCGAAAACACGAACACCGCAGTCGTCAGCCAATGATTTTGAACGGCTGTCTAAGGAAAAAGGGATACCGGTTAGTTGTGAAAGCATGGAGGGGAAAGTGGCAGGGGTCGCGCAATTTTTTAAGTATATCAGAGAACGAATGAGCGCCGACGATGTGCGAGTAAACAAGGTTGGCGAAAAGAAAGATGGGGGGGGCAAGACAGTAGCTTATCGCTTTGATCTCCCAGGCACCAAATTGCCCAAAGAACTTTTATTTAGCCAGCTTTTGAAAATTAAGAAGGGTGACAAAAATCAGGAATTACTTAGTTTTGTGCGCGGGGCAGTGTTGTATGGGCTTAAGGAGCGGATTTTTAAGAATGCGAATACGGCACAAGGCGAGTATGTTACTACCTTTTCTCTTACCAGTGATGCGGCCAGTGGGGAGGACGGTCTGTTGGTTCTAAATTCTGAAGCAAAAACTGACGGTGGTTTTTCTTGGGAGGTAGAATTGGATGAAAACACGGTCGCTCTTTTTGAAAAGGAATTTTTTAGTACAAATAAAGTTGTTTCAACAAATGGTGAAGCAAACGCTGTTCAGACGGACACTATAGAAGAGAGGCAACCGAAACAGGTGACAGAGTCGCCGGAGCAGGTTGCTTGGCATGGTGAAAGCAGCCAGCCAGCCGAGGTTGCCAGAGACATTGAAGTTGATTTGGGAAAGACTATAGGCAAAAAAGCGGAGCGAAAGGATTTGAGGGAAAGAATGGGAAAAGGTGAAGAGGTTGGCGGCGAACAAGGAGGCGGAAACAGGGATATTAAAGAAATAATAAAACCGGCATCAGCCGCAGAAGCAGAAAAAATCGATGTTTTGGCGGCGAAAATACCGGAGCTCGCAGCAGCGGTGCGTGTGTTAGCAGAAGTGGCACACGAAGGAGAAAAGGCTGCTAAAGAAACTAAAGAGGAAAGAAAAAATGAAGTAGAAAAATACCTTGATTGGAAAGAGTCCGATAATTTTTATGGCAAACTTGCCGGCAATGCCGATTATTTAAATGGCAAAACACTGGTAGAAATATTCGATTCCTATAACCAGGCAGACATCCCTGTTATACGAGTGGCTGGAGATGAGAAAAAAAATCCGGAAAAAAGAGCGTTGGCACGGATCAGTCGTCGGTTAGAAGAATTGGCCAATGCGATGGCACCAGCGGAAGAGAAGGTAGAGGATTTTGAGCTCGTGTTTGAACCGACTGATGTGCAATTGACCAAATTGGGTCTGCTACGGTCATATTTTTACGCTGCCACTGGGGCTCGATTGCCGAATGATTTGTTTGTGTTTAGGGGGACCGGTACGAAAGCAATTAATATCGCTCAGCGAGCTATCGGTATTCATGAAGAAGTGCTGGCTCAATCATTTGATGAGGCAGTAACAGCCTTTGTACATGAAGCGGCACACAATAAAAGTATGAACCATGATGTAGAGTTTATGCATATGTTGCAGGCTTTGTTTGGTGAAATGAGAAAAAAGGTTTCAGAAGTTGGGCGAAAAATTCGGAATGGCTCTGCAACCCCTGAGGAACAGGCGCTCATTGATATGGATGAGACGTGGGGGGCGATAGATAATAGAGTATGAAGCTAGTTTAGGCCCGCTTCACATATAGATAGCCAGTTTTTATCCCCAAATAAAGCCCTTGACAGGGCTTTATGGTTCTGCTATAATCGCGCATACGATTAGCCTCCTCCTAAAAGGAGACCACGTCCACAAGACAATGGTTGCCATCGTAACGCTTGGACCTCTGGGTAAATAACGTAGCAGTAAAACATTCATGTTTACTACCACTACAATCTTTTACTCGGGATATCCAAGCGGTGACTAGTTCATTTTGAACTTTTCTTCAGAACCGCTTTAACGCGGTTCTGTTTTTTTCAGCGAAGCTGATCCGCCCCGGGCGGATGCCAGACAAACAACAAATTGTGAACGAAGTGTAGAATCTCCCACGACCCCTCGCCCCTCCTCGGGCAGGAGGGGGCAACCAGAGAATCTGTACTGCGTTCAGAATGACAGTGGTGATTGACCGGATAGCACTTTGACAATTCACAGTATATAGCAATCAAAATCAAATAGGGTATGTAAGCAATTAACTGAACCACGCGATCTCGCTTGCAGAGCGAACGCGTGGAAAAAACGAGTTATAAAATCCCGATTCCAAAAAATGGACGTCGGGTCGATGAAAGCGCTCTTGAGTGTTTTCGTTGTGCGCAATTTCAACAAGGGCGCACGGTGGATGCCTTGACACCAAAAGACGAAGAAGGACGTTGTAGGGTGCGATAAGCCTCGGGGAGCTCCCAAACAAGCGGTGATCCGGGGATGTCCGAATGGGGAAACCCACTCCGACGCAAGTCGGGGAATCGTACACTGAATCCATAGGTGTATGAAGAAGACCTAGCGAAGTGAAACATCTCAGTAGCTAGAGGAAAATAAATCGAAGAGATTCCCCCAGTAGTGGCGAGCGAAAAGGGAACAGCCTAAACCTTATATTTGTTGCTATCGTAAGAGGTTGATCGCAAGATTGATTTTGAACGGTAGCTTAAAGGACAGACCGTTGAATATAAGGTGTTGCAAGATAGATATGCCGGTTTTCTGTAGACCGGGTGAGTACAGGTTATTTTTTAGCGGAATTGTTCTGGAACGAACAACCACAGATGGTAATAGTCCAGTACGCGAAAAAAAATAACCTATCATAGTGTCTATTCTTAAGTAGGGCGGAACTCGTGAAATTCCGTCTGAACCCAGGCCGACTATGGTCTAAGGCTAAATACTTTTGGTGATCGATAGTGGACAAGTACCACGAGGGAAAGGTGAAAAGCAGCCCGGGAGGGCGATGAAATAGTATCTGAAACCGTGTGCTTACAAAGAGCGGGAGTCCTGGATGTCGCAAGATGTTCGGATGACCGTGTTCCTATTGAAGAATGAGCCTGCGAGTATGCTGTATGTCGTTGCTTAAACCCCTCTGGGGTGGAGGCGTAGCGAAAGCGAGTCTTAACGGGCGAATATAATGGCATGCACATAACCCGAAACCGGGTGAGCTATCCATGACCAGGATGAGCCCTTTCGAAAGAAAGGGGGAGGTCCGAACCCACGAGCCGTGCAACACTCGGGGATGAGTTGTGGATGGGAGAGAAATTCTAATCGAACTCGGTGATAGCTGGTTCTCCTCGAAATAGTTCTAGGACTAGCCTCGAGAATTCCTTGCGGTGGTAGAGCACTGGATGAGAATTGGGTCCTTCGGGATACCGTTTTCAATCAAACTCCGAATACCGCAAGTCACATCTCGGGAGTCAGACAGTGACGGCTAAGCGCCATTGTCAAAAGGGAAACAGCCCATGATCGCTAGCTAAGGCCCCTAAATCCAGATTAAGTGTAAAAGGTGGTGTTAACTCTTATACAACCAGGAGGTTGGCTTAGAAGCAGCCATCCTTTAAAGAAAGCGTAACAGCTCACTGGTCAAGAGTTTTCGCGCCGAAAATGTATCGGGGCTCAAATCTGGTGCCGAAGCTGCGAA
>CAZHFX010000002.1:17150-54158 GCA_964531745.1 uncultured Gammaproteobacteria bacterium | reverse complement strand
ACTGCCACGCCGACGCTGATGGCAAGCAATTTTTTCCAATCTTCCGGTTTTTTAAATGTATTCACCATCAAAAAATACCACACGCCAAAATGCAGCCAAGTGAAAACACCGTCCGCGCGCGCCTGATACCCCCAAAAACTATGAGCAAAACTAACCCCGGTAATCGCCGTGATAATAAGTATAGAAAGAAAAATAATGATGGACCAATCTAGGCCACGGAGAGCAAGCGAGGCCGGACGGCCTTTAACAGCCCATAACAGCCAGCAGAGAAGCAGTAACTCAACAACTATCTGAAAAATAATCGTCTTGCCAAAAAGCCATGGAAAATAAGTGAAGGAGGTAAAGAGCAACGGCAAAAATAAAGTGCCATACAACCCATACCGTATAACCGCCGACAGATAACGTTGCATACAAAACAAATAAAGTGCTCGCCTATTCTACCGAAAAACCGATAAAAAAACAACCCCCCGACTAAGTCGGGGGGTGTTTCGCCCAATGCTCTGGGCGAAGAATGGTTCTGTGCTACCACTAAACTAATTCTACTAGTAAGTGAAGGTCTTATACAGGAGCGGCAGATCGGCGCCCATGGCGGTGAGACTGGTGCTCACGCCATCAGTCCAGAGGAAGCCGAGGTTGCTGCTCGCGGTGCCAGCCGGAATACGTATTGAGAGAGACTTGGTGCTTGCCGCATCCGAAGTATCAAGCGTTACGTAGAAAGTCTTGCTGGCCCCTGACGCAATGTCTACGTCAGTAAAGTCGCTTTCGGCAATCCTGGTTGACGCGGCGGCGACAGATCCAGAAGGACCCGTGCCATCAAACTTCTCGGCAGCCGCAAAATTGCTGGTAGCAAGCGCGGTGGTTGCCAATGAATCTTTGTACACTGTCAACGCGCGGGTGGAATTGGTGCCAACCGCGGCGGAAATAGTGGTGGAAAGATCAAAGTTGACAAGGTTCACTGTAGCGGTGTACGAACCGGCGTTGGCCAGGTTCGTAACCACGAACTTAGCAACGGTCTGGCTAGTCCCTGGGGAAGCGGCTCCGCTTGGAGTATCCGTGGACCAGGCTGTAGTTAGTTTGGCGCGATACAACGTCGCTGTGGCAACATACGCGCCGCCCATCAACGGGCCGGCCGCGGCTGATGTGCCATAGTTGTTGATAGTTCCGCTGTTGGAAACTGTAGCGGTAACCGTGCTTCCGGAAGAAGCGCCGGTCGCGGTAATCGGGTTAGTCCCGCTCACCACGCCGGTATACGCCGCTAATACAGCCAAACCTACCTTTTGGCCAGTGGTTGTATAGCCGCCATCCACATAAGTGGTAATATCGGCTTTCACCTGAACGGTCTTGGAGATGCCGGCGCTAACCTGAAGATTCAAACCGGTGAAAGTGGCGTGCGAATAGGTGCCAGTGGCCGCGCTGGAACCGGCTACCGTGTCATTGAAAGATGAAACGGCTGTGCCGATTTGCAATCCAGTGAGATCATCCACTAAGCGGACGTTCTTGATGGTGCCGGTAGCGGCTGAACTGAAGTCGGCGCTAAGAACCAACTGGGTGATGTTAATCGCTTCAGTGGACGAGGCGCTGATTTTGAATTTGCCAAGCACTTGATCCGTGGCGCCCATCAGGTAGTTATTGGCTACCGCGGTGTCGGAATCAACTTGGATCATCAAGCTGCCAACTGAAGAGATATACGAATTTTGGAGCTCTTTATTCTGGGAAGTCGCGCTGGCGTCAGTGCCAGTTGTCTTGCCGCTCGCCGTAATCGTGTTGACATCTAAGAGCGCGGTCGCGGTCGTAAGCGAGGCTTTCAAATCAGCAAACACATCAATAACATATTGCGCGCCGTTAGTAATGGTAACGACCGGCGAAATGTTATAGGTGAATGAATTTTGCGTCGTGCAAGTCGTGGACGGATTGGACACGGTTGTGCCCAGCTGTTTGCCAGCGGAATCCTTCAATGTCAAATTCTGCATGTAAGTGCCAACACAAGTGCTGGCAGCGTTATCGCGCAGAACCACTTGTGATAGATCAACATCTTCTCCCGCGCCAGCCACAATGACCAGCGAGGCGACTTTCACCCCCGAGGCATTGACCGGACCAGTCGGGTTTGAAGAGCTCTTATCGCCAAAGGCCGCATTCTTGGACACAGTAACAGTGCCGGCCTTAACGGTCAAAGTATTGGCATTCGTGCCAACTGAGCTAATGCTGGTCAAGGAAACGGTGCCTTGGGCATTGCTTGAACCGGCCGGGAAACCAGCGATGACCGTTTCGTCCGCGGCGACACTGCTATGAGTAGTGTCGGCGACGACAGAAACAACGGCGCTCTTGCCAGCTTTAATAATAAAGCTGTTGCCGAATGTTCCCCAACCGTTGTTGCTTGCGCCATTGGCTGTAAGGGTGGAGATAGTGCTACCAACCTGCGAGCCATCCACCAAGAGACGGACGTTGGACAAGGAGTTGCCGCTTGAAGTGGAAGACACATTCAAGCTGGAAACTTTGATATCCTCGCCGTTCGCTTTCCAGAGGAATTTGGCTAATGTAACATTGGTCGCGCCATCGGCGATGTTGCCGGTCGGCGAGTCAGCGGACAAAGTCTGGGTTAAGCTACCGGTGTTGATAGTGTAACTTACTGCGGTAGTTCCGGTTACTGGCGAAAGAACCGTGAAAGTGTCAGTGCCGTTCGTTTTGACAAACACCCCATAGTTCTTGTCATAGGAAACGATATCGCCGGAATTCTGGAAAGAGGCGTAAAAAGTGCGGTTGGTGCCGGCCACGACGTCAGCCTTGAGACTCAAGGTCTTGGTTTGGCCTTTGGTCACCAAATATGGAGCCGCGCTTAAATCCAACGTAACAAGCTTACTGGAATCCATATCAACTACCGTGGAACCAATCTGCGTGGATCCGTCCCAGAGACTGAAATTCTGAAGGTCGCCAACATTGATTGAACCAACCATGGTGAGAACGATCTTGCGGATTTGCATGTCCTGGTTGGTGCTAGCCGCCGTGAATCTCCAGATTTCAAAACCAGTGGTGCCTGGATCAACTGTGCCAGCGGCCGTTGGGCTGACGTTGGTAAACACAAGTTTGCCAAGATCAGAAACTGCGGCAGAAGTAAAGACATTGCTCTTTACTGGGAAGGTCCCGCTCACCGTTCCGCCGCCGGACACAACGACATCAGTTCCAGCGTCTACCGAGAAAACGAACTCCTTGCCAGCTGTTACAGCATTCTTCAAATCCAACTTAGCCACCAGGGTCTTGCTGGCTCCGGAAGCAATCGTTACGATGCCAGCGCTCTTGGTAAATGTGATGCTGTTGTTGGAAACACTCGGGTTGCTAACAACTTGCGTTTCGCCATCGTAAAGGTACATATTGCTGATATCAGTATCAGCGGAAATACCAGAACGAACAAGCTTGATGCTTGTGATTTTAGCTTCGCCGCCCGCGGCCGTGAGATTCAACTTGAGAACCGGAATCATGGACTGGGCGCCGTTCGTGCCGGAATCAGAAACGATCGTAGCCGCGACTGGATTGTCTGAAGCGAGAGCTACGGTCAAACTGCCGGTGGTGGTTGCCACTGGGGCCGGAGTGGTGGTTGTAGTGGTGGTGGTGGTCGTAGTAGTAGCCGTAGTAGAGCTTGATCCACCGCCAGTCTGGGAACGATCAGCGACTGATGCCACGAGGGCGTCAATTTTTTCGCCAACGCTCAAACCAGCAATCATATCATCGGTCGCCGCGCGCACAAACGCTGTCTTGAAGCGGTTGGCAGTGAAACCGGTGTCAGAAACTTCGCGCAATTTGCTGTCGGCGTCAACATACCAATTCTTGCCGCCATTTTTGACGAGCATGCCTGGGTGCACTTTGGATTCAGTTACTTCAACGCCGCGGTCATTGCCATAATTTGGCCAAAACACATCAGCGATCGTAAAAGTCTTGTGACCCATTCCATAGAGCGCGTTAGCGGCAGCCACCGTAATTTTTGCCAGTTTGTTGCCCGGCTCTACAACGTATAATTGATCAGATGAAGCGCGTTTGAGAGTGTAAGAGCCCGGTCGGAAACCGACTCCGTATGGAGCATTGACTGGAATTGGCAGAGCGTCAAAACACTCTTGTGAAATAGTGGTGTAACCGCTATATTTGTTGTCTACATTCCAACTTTTGAACTCATCGCCACTGGGGAAGTAAAGCAGCTTGCCGTTGCTGTCTACGGAGTAAATGGCTGGTTTCCCAGTCACTTTCACCATATCACCAGAGCTGAAAGAGGGGCAGGCAGCCGCCTGAGCCACTGCTGGCACCAAGCTCGCTACGCCAACCGACCATAACATGGTGGTAAAGACAGTACTAACGGTCAGGACTTTCTTTCCTAACTTTAATACATTTGACATAAATAATTTAGCAATTTAATGCTGCTAGGCAATTGCGTCTCGAGTAACTCGGGATCAATTGACTAGAGCTTGCGGTCCCAGCTTGCGCCGAGGCCCACAGGAAGGCAGGCAAATCGCATACGCGACTTTCGACCTTTAAGCGCTGGCCTTATGGTTAACTATTTTCTCTCTCCCAGTTTGGTGCGCGACGCGCGTTTTCGCGCCAAACTGGGAGAGAGAAATGAATAAATACTTAATTTTTTAATAAAATCGGAATCACAACGGGAGTCGCGCTAACAGCGGAAACCGGCGTGGTCGTCACGATCAGCGGGGGCAAATCTTTGCCAATGCTTTGAACAGTGGTGGTTGCCGCGGAGCTGTCCTTAATTACCTGCACGATCGGCAAAAATGTCTGGGTTTTTTCAATCGCCGTATCAGATATCTTCTCCGCATCTTTGGAGGCTTGGTTGGCTTCCCGCACCTTATCCACAGCCTGCGCCAAATCATCTTTATTCATAAAATCGTTAGCTTCATTAACCTTTTTGTCCAGCTCCACCGACACCGCTTCGGTCTTTAAAACCGCCGCTACTGTTTGGTTGGCCGCGGTAGAAACTTTATCAGAAAAAGCTTTGGTGCTTGATACTAAATCAATATTATTTTGTTTTTGAGCTTCACTCTTCAAATCTTGAACCGCGCCTCTCATGCTCTCTAAAATAATCTTGGCGCCGTCTACATTTTGTTTGGACACGCCAACATCATCCACCGACGTTTGCAGGGCGCTGCTGATTTCTTTTTTTACTTCCTCTTTAGAAACACTCGTATCGCCTTCAAGATGCTTGGTTACGAGCACTTCCATCGCCTTCACCGAAACATCCTTTACCAAATCTTTAGTTTCGCTGATCTCTTGAGAAAGAACTTTATTCTCCACATTCGGAGTCAGGGCCAAATTATCTTTAGCGTCTTGCAAGACATTTTTAATTTGCTCGGTGTTCTGTTTTATATCTTTCGCTACCGTGGCTTGAAAATTTACATTAGCGCTTTTATTCTCATCAAGCTTGGAATTAATGCTTTTCATCTCATCTTTCAAATCGGCCACGGTTTCTCCGACTTTCGCCGCTTTGTCAGGATCAGTGCTATTAATTATTTGTTTAGTTTCCGCCGCGCGCCGTTTCGCGAACTCCACATGCAACTTTGTCTGCGAAGTTGCATTGCCGATTACCGAAAGCACGGCCGCTTGGGTTTTTTCCACGCCCCGTTTAGCTGGATAGAGCCAATCACCCGGAAGCGTTTCATAAGATGCCTTCACCGTGCCGGAATAGGCGGTGGTGGCCACCAAGACGACAATAAGCAACATCGCCACCGGGCGCACCACATTATATACTAGCGGCTTCGGAATAAAAATAGACAAGCCAGCCCACATTCTTTCTGTCGATTTAATTGACAAACTCTCCGGCAGGGTATTTTTTATCTGGGACAAAAGCAAAGCGCGATTCCGCGCCTCCCAATCGGTTTGGGGGTTTACACTTCCGTGTTGCAACCGTTTCAATTGTTCAATAACGCGTTCCCGCATAGATTAATTTTCGGGTAAAATTTCCCGAATTTTTTTTATCGCTCGGTGAAGGGTGACACGCACCGCCATTTTTGTTTTTCCCACTATTTCCGCGATTTCATCTATTTCCAGTTCATCAACATAGCGCAACGTTACCACTTCCCGATATTCTTGTTTCAATTTCTTTAAAACTTCAATGATTTGCTGTGCTTCCATTTTTCCTCCAACATCGGCGTACCATTGTCCTCTATCGCCTATTTCTAGCGCCTCTTCCAAAAAATTAGACAATGCTGTTTCTGGTTTGGCCGCCTTTCTTCTATACAAATCAATAATACAATTACGCGCGACCCGATAGAGCAGACCAGAAAAACTTTTCACTTCTTTTTTTTCCTGTAAAAAATGCCACGCTTTAAGAAATACTTCCGACGTTATGTCTTCCGCTTCCTCGTGCGACGAAACCTTAAAATAAACAAACCGGTAAATTCGTTTTACATATATATCATAGAGAGCGGCGAAGGCTTCCGGATCTTGCTCTATTTGTAATTTGAACAGGAGAATTTTCTCTTGTAAAGTACCGGACATTCTAGTAGACGTAAAAAAAATAAAAGTGTTACACTGCCATTTCCAATTTCCTTTAAAGTAACACTACTTTAACTAAAAAATGCCTACCAAAACAAGTAAACTACAACATACAGAATAACAAAAAATCACTGACAGGTCAAATAAACAGCGTCCTAAACGACCATACATAAGATTTTGCTCGCTGTCATCTTGAGGTCGCCGTAGGCGACCGCCCCCCCCCGACACGACTTGCCGTGGGAAAAGCAACAAGCAAAGTTATTCAAGTTTGTATACACTAGTGTATACAAACTTGAATAATGGCACTCCGACGAGGAAAAGGCCTATTTTATAAGTAAAAAACTAAAATTTGTATACACTAGTGTATACAAAAAAATGAAAACCAGCCCATAAAATCTTGACAAACAAAAGAATATATGCTAGTCTTTGTCTAGACTACTCTATACAAATAGATATGGATGACGTTAAAATAAACAAATCTAAAGAAATGGTCCGGGTCTCAATTTCAGAGGCCGCTCGCCTTTTTGGGGTTAACACCCAAACCGTCCGCCGCGCTATTCAAGCTCAAGAAGTGACCTATGTCATAGTAGCCGGACGATACAAAATAAACTTTGAAAGCCTGGTTAAATGGTCGCAACACCACACTACCGTCCGCAATAAACTGGCCCAAAAGGGAATCGGACAATTTGTGGATAAGTGGAAAATCAAAAATCCGCTGTTCTCCCCCAACCCGAAGTCTGTCCCTAAAATTTTACCGCCTGACACTTCAACAACCAACACGGCAACCGATACCAGCACAAAACCCTTAGCTTAAAAGCCAAGGGTTTTTTATTTGACTTTACCTCTCTATACCAATATAATTCACCATATGCTCAAAAAAATTTACTCCTTCTTTCATCGCCATTACCACGCTCGCTACCATGGTATTTATCACCACGCCAAACAATTATTTATTTTTGATATTGTCCTGCTACTGTTAGCTACACTCATGCTCGGCACGAGCCTGTGGTTCTTCTTCTGGAAACCGGGCATCGCCAATCTCATAGAGCTATCCATGTCGGTGGGCGGTAACAGAATCAAAAGCGGCGAAGAAGTACGCCTCACTGTTGACTATGCCAACCACAGCAAACATCTGCTCACCGATGTGGCGTTGGCTCTTCGTCTGCCCGAGGGCTTTGTCATTAACCGACAGGCCACCCCGGAATCCGTTTTTTCCAACAACTCAACATTTACTATTCCACCTGTCCCGCCCGGAGGAAAAGGTCAAATAACGGTCACCGGACGTTTGTGGGCAATGCCCCAACACGAAGAAAATATTTTTGGGACCTTTTCGTATAAACAAGAAAAGAGCGAGGAGCGCGAACAGGCGCTCACCAGTTTTCTTCTGTCGCTTCCGGAGAGTGTTCTTCGTCCGCGCCTCGTTATCGCATCGTCAACCTTTCCCAGTGCTTCTTTGCCATTTACGTACACTCTGCAAAATACCGGCGCTGTTGCTATTGAAGAAATACAGCTAAACGTCACCGGAGGCAACGCCGCCTTTGACCAGCCGGACGCTACGACATTTTCACTGGCACGGCAGGAAACAAAAACTATCACTGGACGCTTGGCCGTGCCGGAAAAAACTGCCAACATCGTATTCACCATCACCCCGGCGGCTCTTGTTAATAATCGCCCTATCGCGCAAACACCAGTGCAAACTAAAATTACCATTATCGCTCCGCGTGTCGCGTCTTCGGCTCGGCTGGCTGAACCGGTCGCTTACGCGGAGCCAACGCAGAAAATACCAATCATCGTCAGCTGGCGCAACGACAGCGACTACTCTCTCAAAGCGCAACGCCTGCGCCTCGCCACCACTCCCGGCCTGGTAGATCTAAAAACCACTGCCCTGGAAAACAATTTAAAAATTGAAGGGAACGCCCTAATCGCCGACAGCTCAAACCGAACCGCGCTCGCGAGCGGAGGCCGCGGGTCTGGCGACACCTTTACGGTTAATTTTACGCTCTTGCCGGCTTTTACTACCGCAAACGACGCCGACTCTTTTACCCTCACGCCAATATTTGAAGGTGATGCCACCGAAGTACCGGGACAAAAATTTTCTGAAACCGGCAAGGCCATACATATTCCACTGGCCACTGAAGTTGCCTTGAAAAGCGAAGTGCGCTACTACACCGACGAAGGCGACCAACTGGGACGTGGCCCTTTGCCGCCAACAGTTGGTGAAGCCACCAAATACTGGATATTTGTCCAATTTACCAATACCGCCAATCCGCTCCGCGACGCCACCCTTGCGCTTGTTCTCCCTCCAGGCGTGGAATTCACCGGCCGGCAGAGTGTTACTATCGGGCCAGAGCTCGTTTACAACTCAACCAGCAAAACTGTTTCCTGGCATTACCGGCTTATTCCGGCCCGCAGTTCTGCCGGCTTATATTTTGAAGTGGCATTGCGCCCGACCCCAAACCAACTCGGAGAAACCTTAACCATCACCAAAGATATAACCCTAACAGCTACCGATGATACGGTCGGCAAAAACTTCCAACTAACCGGGCCGTCTCTCACCAATATTCTCGGCCCAACCGACCGCGGTTCGACTGCCGGAGCGACGGTTGTGGCGAGATAATCAAACATAACAAAATCCCAGTCATAATAGACTGGGATTTTGTTATCCAATGTATATCCAACTAAGCGGCGGCTTGCTTCAAAGCGTCAATCTTATCAAGCCTCTCCCACGGAAACTCGGTTCGTCCAAAATGCCCGTAGGAGGCGGTGGCGCGATAGATCGGACGAAGAAGATCAAGGTTCTGAATAATTTTACCTGGGCGGAAATCAAAAACCTGTTTAACCGCGGCGATCAATTTTTCATCGCTAACTTTACCGGTGCCAAACGTATTGATATTAATGCTGGTCGGTTCAGCGCGGCCTATGACATACGCCACTTGCAACTCACAACGCTCGGCCAAACCAGCAGCTACCACATTTTTCGCCGCATAACGCGCCATATAGGCGCCGGAGCGATCAACTTTCGATGGGTCTTTGCCAGAAAAACAACCGCCACCGTGGCGACCCATGCCGCCGTAAGTATCTACGATAATTTTGCGCCCGGTAAGACCGGTATCGCCCTGCGGACCGCCAATCACGAATCGCCCGGTCATATTTATAAAAAATTGAGCGGCCTCGCTTAAATAGCTGGCACAGACGGGTTTAATTACCTTCTCTGTGATATCACGACGTAAATCTTCCAATTCCACGGTGTCATGATGCTGGGCGGAAATAACCACGTTCTCCACACCAACCGGTTTGCCATTTTCGTATAAAACCGCCACCTGTGACTTGCCGTCTGGCCGGAGATACGGAATGGTGCCATCTTTGCGTACTACCGCCAAACGCTCGGCCAACCGATGCGCGAGTAAAATCGGTAACGGCATATATTCCGAGGTTTCATTGGTCGCATAGCCAAACATCAGCCCTTGATCGCCGGCCCCCTGTTCTTCAGCAGTCAATTTGGCCACCCCCTGAGCAATGTCCGGGGATTGTTCATGAATAGAAACTAAAATGCCGGCATGCTCGGCATCAATGCCATACGCCGGATCGGTGTAACCAATGTCGCCCAAAACTGTCCGAGCAATTTTCTGCACATCAACGTAGCCATTGGTGGTCACTTCACCGCCAACAATCACGAGGCCGGTGGTGGTAAAACACTCCACTGCCACATGCGACGCCGGATCTTGTTCCAACAAATTATCCAAAACTGCGTCGGAAATCTGGTCGCAAATTTTATCCGGGTGACCTTCGGTCACCGACTCCGAAGTAAAAAAATATTTTTCTGACATAAAACTAAAAAATAACTTAATAACAAACTAGCCAAAGAAGATAGAAGGAAGTTGTTGCACAGTAATCGCCCGCATCGACCCCGAACGATGGAACCGGTCAACAACCAACACCATCTTCTTAATTTCGCTACTTTTCCAGCGCTCCGTAGAGGCTGAATATCGCCAGTATACTAAAAAATGCCAACAATGGCAAGAGCAAAAACCACGTTCGCTTTTCCTGCCCCGTCGCTCTAAAATACGTCAAAATCATAATAATGGATTCAACGGCAATAAAAAGTCCGCCCACCACATTCAAGATACCCACAAAATGCCGCGCCCCCAGCAAAAACAGAGCCAACGGAACGCTGATAACCAAAAATTGCGCCGCGCCGGATGGAACGCGATAATCCCACATCAGCGTTTCTTTAAGTGCCGTGCCCAAACCCATAAAACCGGTGCTCATGGCGAGCACGGCAAAGATATTCGCTAATATCAAAAAAATCGGGCTAAAGGCTTGGCCGATTCCAACTGTAGCGACGGGCGTAGTGGATAAGCCGCTCAAACCAACCACCGCTACCGTGAAAAGAATATAAACGGCTATCGGAATTATTGTTCCGATAACCAGCGCGCGCCGAAATGCCGCGGGACGCCCTGGTAAAAGCGCTCGCGCTTCCGCGATAGCGGGCGTGGCGTGCAAAGCAAATAAAATAACTCCCATGGGAAAGAAAAATGACGGCCAATGCACTTCCGTAAACGCCGCTGGGCGGAAGTAGGGCAGAAGCCCGGCCGATAGCACTGCAATAATAATTATCACCGCTAGACTGAAAAATTTCTCCACATATCGGATGCGTTGCAGGCCAAGCCATATTAAAAAACTGCCGGCTGACCAAAAAACTACGCTCCACCCAAGCGCGCTGCCGCCGAACAAAGCGCTCAAGGCCGCCCCCTCGCCAACCAAATACGCTAACAAAACTCCGTATGAACTAAAAATAACCGTAATGGAAAGAACTCCTTTCGCCCACCCGCCTAAATACTTACCCGCCAACCCCGGCAACTGTAAATTATCTCCGGCCAGTGTCGCTACTCTGCCAATCATTAAATTGATAGAGAACATTATAATCCCTAAAACAAAAATTAAAAATACTCCGGGCAAAAGGCCAGCGCGAGAAACAGCGTACGGAAGGCCTAAAATGCCAGCGCCGATGGTCATGCCGGTAATCATAAACACCGCCTCTCCTACTGTGGCGGTTTTTTTATAAACTCCCTGATGCAAAACTATCGGGCGTTCATCGTGAAGCATATTCTCAATGAGAAGTATACCATAAAAAAAGACAAATAAAAAACTGCTTTTTACGAAGCAATTTCCTTGCTGGTGCACGCCAAGGGATTCGAACCCCTGACCCCCTCGGTGTAAACGAGGTGCTCTAACCAACTGAGCTAGGCGTGCGAAAGTTGGGCTACTATAACCGAAAAAGGCCTTTCCGTCAATTCCCTTTAGGCAAAGTTTTTACATAATCAGGAATTTCATTGTATCCCTTTTTTTGCAGCCAATACCACCACTCCGCGCCCCACAAATACACCCGCGGAAATCCAGACCGCTTGGCATACTCAATATTTTCTTGAAGACGTTCCCTGTTCATTGATTGATATTGTTCGGCTAAAGGTACGCTCGTGATAGGCTTGCCCGGGCTCCATGGTTCGGCCTGCAATTCCATTACAAACGCGGTATTAAGATCACGCCCCATAAAAAATGCCCGCGCCGGATACCAGCCCGAAGGGAGAAAACGATAAGTAAAATATCCAAACATTTTGTCCCATACCGTGCGATACATCGTAGCGCCGAAATAATCCGCGGCCCGGGCCGTTTTCCACCACAAACTCAACTCGCCGCTATCAGTAGTGATGGTAGGGTGCGCCGAATCTAGCCGCTTCACCAAAGTTATTTCCTCTTTCAAATCTTTGACGCCAAAAGCATGGCACTCGCCAAAATCCAAAAACGGCTCGTTTTCCACCTGCCACAGCTCAATCCCCGGCCAAACGCGATAATGTTCAACGACGGCGGTAATATAGTTCAAAAGCGCCGCGCGATTTTCGGCCGCCGGCAATTTTTTAGCCCACTCCGGCTCATGACACTCGGGCCAGCGCGGCGTCTTCTGACCAATAGCGAGCGTTATTTTGGCCCCCGCTTCCGCCGCCCGATTGACATACCAATCCAAATCGCTAAAATCATACTGCCCGCGCTGATTTTCAACCGTGTCCCAATGCGCCGACAGACGAATATACCTAAAACCCCAATCGCGAATTAACGCTTCGTAATAGGCTTTCCCGGAATCAATCCCGAGATAACGGGCGTAGACCGGATCAAAACTAACGCCATATATTTGGTTTGAACGGCGGCCCCAATTCAAAAATAGGCTGGCATAAAAGAATGCCAGCAACCCGAACAGCGCCGCGCCAACCAAAATAATTTTTTTACGCCGCAATGAACGCCTGCCCATAATCATAAAAGCACTAAAACGAGACCGGACGCAATCAACACGACCGCCGCCAACTCTTGAACGATCTCTCCCGCCGCGTACGTTTCACGAAACACGCCCGGAGCGAACTTTGACAGCGCCGCGACAAGAATTACCAAAAATCCATATTGTACTCCAGCTAAAGCATTAACGACTGACACGCTCCCGAGCGCCACCGCGTATTGCACGAGCGCCACCCCGACCGCGCCAAGCAACTTATCGGCCAACACCACCATACGCGCTGTCATAGGCCGCCTGCGGCTCTGTGAGCGATCTGGGTGCCATAATACCTCGCGAACAACTGGGTGGGTCAATAAAAACACGCCGCACAGCCCGACACTAGCCCAAATCCACACAAAACCGCTGTAAAAACCTACCAAACCATAGATATATTTTGACAAAACCTGATAGATGGCAGCAAAAAAACCCGCCACCGCCCCCCACCAAAACCCTCGGTGCCAACCATGGTGGCGCGGACTATTTTCAAAAGAAATGATAAGCGAGCCGAGAATAAGCAGTGCTATCGCCGCCTCCTGCCGGACAGTAATCTGTTCATTCAAAAAAATCCGGCCAAATACTAAAACAAAACTCGGTACCACCGCGCCGATAAACGGACCGATATGGCTCGCCTCGCTCTCGGCCACCGCACGGTAGAGGGCCCAGAGAGTAAGAGCGAAACCGAGCCCGGCCGCTAACGCTGAAAGCCACTGCGCCGGCGAAGCAAAAATTTTTACTCCAAAAGGCAAGAGAAACCAAATGGGAACGACAAAAATCGTGGAATAAAAAACATACAAAATCGGCCGCACTTTTCGCTCCGACAAAATATATTTATCTAAAATGGTGACCACGGCTAAACAAATGTAGCCGCTAACAGCACTGGTTAACCACATAAGCTTCGCTATAATATAGCATAAAAAAACTCTCCCGCATACGTTGAGAGAGTTTTTTGTTGTAGTCTTTCGTCCTTAGTCAAAACAGTTGTGGACTCATCAGTCCCGCTATCAGCGGGAGAGACTAGATTGCCGGAGAGGGTGAGCATTGTCCGCTGTTTGTCACAGCCGACTGTGCATTCACCCGTCTCCGGGTCAGGTAGAGCAACGCGAGCGCGCGGACTAGGCGTCGCGGCCGGGCTGGCGGTCGGAGGAGAAGCCGTGCACCGCCACCAGGAAGTACCGGACGTTGTCACCCAGCAGGCGGATACGGCGCCGGCGCTTGTCGCCGCTCCTCCTTGCGGTCTGCTCCGCCACGAGCTCCTTGGTGTGGAGCACCGCCTCGGCGCGCCTGGCCTCCAGCTTCTCGTAGCCTTCGCGGGTGCGCCCCTCCGGTGCGACTTTGCAGTACACTCCCTGCGGGGCGATCTCCACGATCAGACTCCCGGGGAACCTACCGCGGCAATGGGGGGCGCCGCTCTGGAGCGCCGTCTGCACGCGGCCGACCAGATCGTCCTCGCACCCGTCAAAGTGCGACAGGCGCCCGCTCGGCTTGTAGTGCCTTTTGAGCTCCGGGTGCACTGCAACCAGCTTCTCCTGCTGTTTTCTCGCCACCGCGTTCTCCATGTAACTTCCTCCTTGGAGGAAACCAATCGTCAGCGCCGCCCTCTGCGACAGTGAGACTGGTTGTCGCTGGCATTCCCGCCAGACTAGCAAACCGCCTTAAAAAGGCAATTTGCTAGTCTGGCGGACTCATTAAAAAACCCCGAGAGTTTAGGTTCGAGGTTCTTATAAACGAAATTTATCCATTATCTATCTTCGTTTATATTCACCCCAAAACCCGCACGGGCGCGCAATTACCGCCAAAGTCAAAGTAAAGGCGCTCTTTGCCTTTTTATCCCAGCGAAGATTGTTGGAGTGATTTAACGACATAGTAGTGTAATATAATAAGACTACCGATCTTACTAAAAACTGTCAAATTAATGTTATCCACAGGGTCATTCTACCCCGCAAGCACCCGCTATTTTAGACCATTTTTACCTCGGCATAAACCGCCTCTACATTGTCTAAATAACGGCCCAAATCATGGTTTTTCCGCACTAAATCCCTGCCTGCGGCAACCATGCTCTCTACCTGATTTTGCGGGGCTGTCATGGCCTCCTGAATGGCCCGCGCAAGGTCGGCCGGGTCTTCCGGGCGAGCTAACCAACCAGTTTTTCCATCAATTACCAGCTCAGGATTCCCGCCTCGATCGCTTGCCACCACCAACCGCCCTAGCGCCAATGCTTCCAGAATCGTGAGCGAGCAGAGGTCGTAAAAAATCGCCGGGACGACCACCGCGCGCGCTTCCGCCAGCGCCGCCTCTTTTCCGGCTCCGCTCACCCAGCCGCGCCGCTCAACGTGAGTGAGGCGATTATCTTTTATAAATTGGTCTACCCACGCCGCTTCCGGTCCATCCCCCGCTACCACCACTCGGTACTGCTTCAAATCTTTCACCGCGCGCATAAACACTCTGATACCACGCTCCACATGCAGACGGCTTAAATACACGATTTTGTCGCCGAGCGGCGGGATATTTTTTAACACCGTGGCGGCAGGATACATTATTTTCCGAATTCTTTCGGCAGGAAAACCATACTGAATCAACTTATCTTTCATGAACTCGCTCGGCGCGATAAATCGATCAACTTTTTTCCAAATGCCGCGGGCGCGGTAATAATAGGCTTCGGCGGCGCCCGCTAGACTCTGCGTGAACGAACCATTGACGCATTTGTTAATCACACATTTATAAAGCCGATTAAGTTTGGCTTCGGCCAAAGTTTCACCTAAAATAAAACTGTGGTTGGGGCATAGCGGAAACATATCGTGCACCGTATGAACGATCGGCACGCCCAGTTTTTTCAAGGTCAAAAATGTGCTTGCCGAGAGTTCGCGGTAGGCATTGTGCACATGCGCCGCGTCAGGCCGGGTGTCCTTCACCAATTGAGTGAGTTTGGCGGTAACTTCGGAAGAAGAAAAAATACGCCGCGCAGCGCGCCAACGTTCGGCAAGGCTCCCGGCGCGCAGGGATACCGGACTGACAAAATATTTTTCGTAAGCCGAGGGTCTGTCCCCCTCCCGCCGCATAGAAAACTCGACGACCGTATGGCCGCGCCCGCGCAACCCTTCAATCGTTTCAAAAAAAACGGTGTCCGAACCGCCTTGCACGGAAAAAAATTTATTAATCTGCAATATCCGCATAAAAATTATGGTTTAACTGCTACGACCGCCAAATTTCTCCCGCCTTTGCTGTCGCTCCAGGTGCCGCTACTATATTCCAGCCGTTCAACGACGAATCCGGCGCGCGTTAAAAGACCTTTTAATTCTTCCGGCGTGAAATGGTGGTAGTAACGCTCGGCTTCAATCACTCCCGACGGATTTTTCCACGGAATTAGGAAATCGTGCTCACCAAGTTGTTTCCATGTCTTCTTTTTCTCTTTCGCCCAGTCACTCCCTAGATTCCATACTAATATCACCAATTTGCCACCCGGTTTCAATTCCTGCCATGTTTTATCAAGTAATTTTTGCCGGCTCGGTTCATCGGGCAGATGAAAAAACGACGCAATCATAAAAACCAGATCAAAAAAGTCGGGAGGAAACTTTTTCTCGCGGACTGCTGTTGAATAAAAATGCGCCCGGCCGGATTTAATAAATTCAGCGTATTGCCGTCGCGCAATTTTTAAAAGTTCAATACTTTGATCAACGCCAAAATATTCCACTTGCCATTTCTCCAGCATCAACAATAGCCGCCCACTGCCGCAACCCCAGTCTAAAATCCGTTGACCATTCTTGATGAGTGCGCTAAACTGGTCAAACTCCGGCCAAACGCGGCTTCGCGTGGCCGCGAAATGCTTGGCAATTTTATTGTAATCATCGCGCGTCTTCTGTACAATGTCCATACGTTTCGTCGTCTTCCTCACCTATTAGGGAGAGGATAGAGGATGGGGGGTTAAGACAAAAAACTATGATCTTGACTGAAAAAATAATCAAGGCTTCCATCAAACAACCGCCTACTGATGAGCGGACTTTTAACGCGCTCAAACGCGCGGTTATTCTAGGTGAAAAGACGCACGGCGGATTGCCCACAAAAACCAGCTTGCTGTCAGCATACCACAGATTGTTAGCCAAGAAAAGAATTAAACGAGTGCCTGCTCTGGAACGCCTGCTCACTCGCCGCGCGGTGCGTTCACTCTCCGGCATTGCTGTCGTTACTTCTCTCGTTAAGCCTTACCCTTGCCCGGGAGAATGCGTCTACTGCCCGCTAGATGAACGCATGCCGAAAAGCTACCTGGCCGAGGAGCCGGCCGCGATGCGCGCGCTCACGCTTAAATTCAACCCCTACGAACAAATGGCGCGGCGTATTGAGGCTTTGGAAAACAATGGCCACCCCACCGACAAAATTGAATTCATCGTGAAAGGCGGCACCTGGAACTCCTACCCGCTCGCTTATCAATACTGGTTTATTTTGAAATCATTTGAAGCTTGCAATACCTGCGGCAAAACTAAACCAAAACTCGCCAAGCTTACTGAAACGTCGCAGTTGGCCGAATTAAAAAAAGAACTATTCAAACAACAACGCCTCAACGAAACCGCCAAACACCGTATTATCGGCCTTACTTTAGAAACTCGTCCGGATTGTATTAACAAACACACCATCTGGCAGATGCGCGAGCAGGGCTGTACCCGCTTGGAGCTGGGCATACAGCATACTGATGATACGATTTTGGCTCTTACCAAACGCGGTCATACCATTGCCCGCGCTCGCGAAGCTACCGAACTTTTACGCAACTACGGCTATAAAGTGGACTTTCACTTAATGCCGCAGTTACCGGGGGCAACGCCAAAAAAAGATTTGACCATGATGGAAAATGTTTTTACCGACCCGGGCTTGAAGCCGGATATGATTAAAATTTACCCTTGCACGGTCGTAAAAGGCTCTGAACTCTATGATTGGTTTGTGCAGGGAAAATACCACGCTTACCCGACG
This sequence comes from uncultured Gammaproteobacteria bacterium, assembly GCA_964531745.1. Taxonomy (GTDB): domain Bacteria; phylum Patescibacteriota; class Patescibacteriia; order Magasanikbacterales; family GWA2-37-8; genus JACRFW01. The sequence goes on along the minus strand of CAZHFX010000002.1, from coordinate 36,394 downwards.
CGCGATTTGATAAAAATTATCAAAATTTTCAAAACGACTATCCCCCGCTATGCCCGCGTCTCGCGCCTCATCCGCGACATCCCCGGGCAATATATTGAGAATGGCAATATCGTCACGAATTTACGCCAAGTTATTGAAACGGAAATGAAACGCGATGGCCTGATGTGCCGGTGTTTGCGTTGCCGCGAAATTGGCCATGTGAAAACAGATGAATGGACACTCCAAGAACTGAAGCCGATTTTATTTATTGATGAATATAAAATGCGCGGCGGCACGGAATATTTTTTAAGTTTTGAAGATAAAAAACAGCGCGTGGTCTTTGCTTTCTGCCGCCTCCGTCTCGTTGACAAACCTATTACCCACCCAAACAAAAAATTAAATTCCTACGGAGCCTACATCCGCGAGCTTCACACCTATGGCCAGCTCGTGCGCATCGGGAAAAAACAAGAAACCTCCAGCCAGCACAAGGGTTTAGGGAAAAAATTGTTGGCTCTGACGGAGAAAATTGTAAAAGATCATAAGATTAAAAAATTAGCGGTGATTTCCGGCGTTGGCGTACGCGCTTATTATCGCCGTTTGGGCTACCGACTGGAAAAAACGTATATGGTAAAAAATCTGAAACCATAGCAAAAAATTTTAATTTTGGAAAAAATTCCGCGCCGAGCGCACCACCGCCATATTCTTGGCTCCGGCCGCGCGCACGTCATGAATGGCCGCTTCATCAATGCCGCCAATCGCGAGCCACGGAACGGAAATTTCATCAGCCACCTGGCGCACCAACTCAAGCCCGACGGCCGGACGATCCGGCTTGGTGGGCGTGGCATATACCGGACCAATGCTCACATAGTCCGCGCCATCCGCCACTGCTTCTCGGATTTGTTCAATAGAGTGATTGGAACGGCCGATAATCTTATTGCTCCCCACCAATCGGCGCGCCGGAGCGACCGTGCCATCCTCTTGGCCGATATGCACTCCAGCCACCGGCAACTCCGCGGCGATTTCCGGATAGTCGTTTATTATAAAAAGAATTTGGTCTCCGCCGGCCTTATTTTTTTCGACGATCGCCGCGCTCAAAAATTTAGCCTTTGCAAACACTTCAGCGCGCGAACTGGTTTTGTCGCGCAACTGCACCATTTGCGCCCCGTGTTCTACGAGCCACAAAATTTCCTCCACGCTCTCCGAGAGCGGATAAATAACCCCGCGTTCAAAATAACGCCGCAAATAATAGTGCGGCGTCGCCTGCAGTAACTCCTTCTCCAGCACATACACGGCATAACGCGAATGTTTGACAAACTCCGTCGCCGGCGAAGCGTAAATTTTGGAAAACTCTTCCAGAATCCGCAACGACTCGGCTACTCGCCCCACGCTCGCGCGAATTAAAGACCAGGTGGTGGTGCGAACGGCCTCCGCGCCCATTACCTCCGCCCCAGGCTTGCCAGTGTCTCCCCGCGCTCCGACTAATCTGGCCGGGCCAAACCAAGCTCCAATATCCTGCAAATCATGCCGGATAGTCTTTAGCTCGGTAAAAACACCCTCTTGAGCGGTAATAAAATGGGCGATTTCATCAAGCAAGCGCAGGCCCTCGCTAGCCCGCTCCAAATTGCTATCAATAACGGCAAAATCGCTATTCATATAAATATATTGCGTTCAAAGCAATGAAATGATACCATAGGGGAGCGGAAAGTAGCAATTTATATGTACACCCATAATCTTAAAAACTTTGACCCGGACATTCTCGCGAGCATAAAACGAGAACAAAACCGGCAGGAAACCGGTTTGGAAATGATCCCTTCGGAAAACTTTGTTTCCCCGGCCGTGCTTGAGGCACTGGGTTCTATTCTTACCAACAAATATTCTGAAGGCTACGCGGGTAAACGCTACTACGGCGGCTGTGAATTTATTGATGAAGTGGAAACGCTGGCGATTGATCGCGCCAAACAGCTCTTTGGCGCCAAACACGTCAATGTTCAACCGCTCTCCGGCGCGCCGGCGAATATCGCGGTTTATTTCGGGCTCCTGAAACCCGGTGATACGATTCTTGGCATGGACCTGTCTCATGGCGGACACCTCACTCATGGCCACCCCGTCACCTACATGGCGCAAATTTTCAACTTCGTCCGCTATAAAACGAACGCCGAGGGTAAAATTGATTTAGACAACTTGCGGCAGATGGCGCTCACGCATAAACCAAAAATGATTTTGGTCGGGTACTCGGCCTACTCGCGTGAAATTGAATACGAAAAAATTAAAGCCATCGCCGACGAAGTCGGGGCTTTAACCATGGCCGACATCGCCCACATCGCCGGCCTCATCGCGGGCGGCCAAATGAATAATCCCGTGCCACTTTTTGACGTGGTTACCACCACCACCCACAAAACGCTCCGCGGCCCGCGCGGCGGCATGATTATGTGTAAGGAAAAGTGGGCTAAAGCGATTGACAAAGCGGTTTTCCCGGGCTTTCAGGGCGGCCCGCATGAAAATAACATAGCGGCGAAAGCCGTGGCCTTCAAAGAAGCCTTGCAACCGGAATTTAAAGACTACGCCAAACAAATTAAAACCAATGCCAAGGCGCTAGAAAAAATTTTTAATGCCAAAAACTACCAGCTCTGCTTTGGCGGCACCGATAACCACCTTCTGCTTATAAATGTATTTGAGAGCAAAGGCATCACCGGCAAAGAGGCGCAAATCGCGCTGGACAAAGCGGGCATCACGGTGAACAAAAATATGATTCCCGATGACCCGCGTTCGCCGATGGACCCAAGCGGCATTCGCCTCGGCACGCCGGCCCTCACTACCCGTAATTTTAGGGAGGCCGAAATGGAGCAGGTGGGGGAATGGATTGATCAAGCTATTCTAAACGCTAAAGACGACGCCAAACTAATGGCTATAAAAGAAGAAGTAAAAAATCTCACCAAAAAATTCCCGCTTTACCCGACACTTCAATAAAACTATCTTCGGGCAATAGCTGACGGATTATTAAGGAAAGTATTGACCATTTTTGCGCTATACAACTCTTCGGGAGAGAGAGTACACCGCTTGGCAATTTTTGTCATTTCCGTTTTAATCCTTTCAGCCAAACCAGCGTCGCCACCGCTTTCATATCGCGCGCTTAACGCCTTCAGGGAGCTTAACTGTTCATCAAATTGCTGGCGAAAAACTTTTTCATCCATTCCGGCCGGAGTTCCCGGATAATGCACTTTTGTGCCTGCTTGGTAATACTTATCCCCTAAAAATTCCCTATGCAAAGCGGCAGTAAGTTTCGTTACTCTTACCCCTGTATTCACAACAACTCCCTCAGTTCTAACAGAACTACCGGCTTGAGCCACATCAGCCGCGCTTCCGATCGCGCTGTCGCCTTTCGTCAAATTACCAGACATACCGCGAATATTCACCCGTGCGGATTCCGCGGCTGACAATGCTCCACGATGACTCCCCGTCGCGGCCGGCGGCGCGTCCATGATATACGTCTTCCCCGTTACTTTAATGCCCAAATGACCGTTCTCGTCTTCCGTCAAGAGAACAAAATTGTCTTTCTTGTTTTGCCAAACGACGCCCAGGTGCGAGTGGCCGTCTTTATTAATATAACCCCCTTCAATGGCCAGACGGGCCGCTTCGTGTTTGGCCCATTCGGCGGCATCGGTGAACCGTTTCTGCGCGTCAAATCCGTAGTGGCCGGGGTTGGCTGAAAGCTGGCGGGCGACCAAGGCTGTAACGCTGTTGGCGCCTCGTTCCCGGGCCACCAGCACGCTCTTGAGCGCGGTGTCAATATCAGTCCCGCCCTCCAATTGGGCATTGAGCGTGTGCATAGCGTCAGCATTCCCTCCCGCTCCGGCTACCAGCCGATCGATAGTGGCCGCTTTCCCCGCCACCCCGGCGGAAGAACTTACGTCAATCGCGTCAATCGCCTCCGCGCTTAACCCATGTTTAGTCCAAGTTGAGATCTTGCGTCCCACCATATCTGCCTCGCGCAATACATTGTGAAGATCGGCGCCCTCTTCACCGAGATTGGCGTTAATGAACCTGGCGATGATTCCTTTGTTTTCCCCGCCTCTCTCAAGCAGTTGATCAACCGCCTCCATAGTTCTGGTGTCTACGCGCGCAATCGCGTCAATACTGCCCGCGTTCAACCCGCTCTTTTCCCAGCCGGTAATGCTGTCTTTGAGCCTGACGGCGCTTTCCAAAACTTTTGTAACATCCGCTTGGGGCAGAGGAATATCGCGGTTCAACATTTTCACCACCGCGGTATGCCCTCCGTGAGCTTTATCCCACGCCAACAGGTTGTTCACTGTCTCGGCCGCGGGACCTCTGGCGACGCCGCGTCTCATCGCGCCAATCGCCGCGATAGCGTCTTTCTCAAGACCCTGTTCCTCCCAGCCGGCGAATGTTTTGGACATATCTTGCAGAGCTTCTACCCGATCGTGAAGCGGCATAACATCAAGCTCATGTGACTGCAAACCGTAATGGCGCAGTAAATTTTCCCGGCCTTGGGCTTCGGTAATTTTCAATTGAATCAAACCGACATCCAGCGCCTTTCCGCCATCTACTGATATGCCCTTCAGCTCGGCGAACGTCAGATCCTCAACATCGTGCACCTCATGGCCGGGTGCGGCAAATGACTGCAACGCTCGGTCTTTCACGCCGGCCGGCACGCCTGCCAAAAGTTCATCCAATTTTTCTTCCATTTTTACTTCCTGCCTCTGCTCCGCCCACTCGCCGCCCAAAAACCCGATACCGCCGCCGACCACCGCCCCGGCCGCGAGCCCTACCCACCGCCGCCACCGGCCGGCATCTTTGTTTATTCTTTGCATCTGCGCGCCGGCATGCTCAACTATTGTCTCGCGCTGTTTGCGCAACGCAACCAGCAATTCGCTCGTTTTTTCAATTTCCCTAATAATCCGCCTGGCCTCATGAACAATCGCTTCCGCTTCGGTAAGGAGAAGTGTTTTTTGTTTCCCCGTCTGCAGAGCCGATAAAATTTCAATGTCGGCGTCTAACTTCCCGACATAATCTCTTAAATAACCTAAATCATGCTCGGTGAGTTCAACTGGCGGCATTCGATCTTTATACTTGCCAACGGCTGTTTCTGTATTTTTCATCACTTCATTCACCTCAACCTCTACTTGTTTCTCTTTGGCCGCCCGGTCGCGAGCTTCACCTATTTTATAACCGGTCACACCCATACCAAAAGCGCCCAGGCCCGCGCGCGCCCCCACCGCAACCCCGGAAGTATAGGCCAAACCAACGGCCGCGCCGACCGCGATCGGAGCCAAATAGCCGGCCGCCTTTTCAATTTTTGATTTTTTTGTATCGCCTTTAGCGGCGGCAAACAGCTGGCCGCTCTTGGCTTCCTGCAATTTCTTTAAAATTTCAATCGCGACCGGCGTGGATTCGGCATCGGCGATAAGTTTTTTCAATTCTGGATCGGTCTCGCGCAGATTGCCTAAACCAGCAATCAAGCCTTCCAATTCCCTCGCCTGCGCTTCATCTGCTTCACCGTCAGCTTTCAACCTTTCCGCTGTTTTAAGCAGACTATCTTGAACGATTGTTCGATTGGCGTTCTCGTCGCCCGCGGACGCTTCACGGATAGCTTGGCTCAACACCAACGACATCCCCGTTTCATCGCTTTCCCATTCCTTTACCAACTTGTCAACAATCTCGCTTTTCTTTTTCTGAATGAGCGCGTTCATTCTGCTCTGTGCTTCTTTCTCATCAGCACTCTCTGCCCCTTCTTCGCGCCGTTTCTTGGCAAAACCCTGGAAAAAACGCGAAATCACGCCGCCGGTCGCCACACCGGCGCCAATGGCCGCCGCGGCGCCAAACACTGCGCCGAAGCCGGTGGCAGTGGCGGCGGTGATGCCACCGATCAGCAAAGCCTTTTTGGCAATCCCTTTCCAATTTAGTTTCAATTTATCAATAGTGGAAATTTCTGCCACCGCCTGTTTTCGTATTTCCGCGTCCGCGCGATCTTGGACAACTTTCAAAACCAGCTCATATAAACCATCTTTCCATTGTTCGCGAAATTGTTCTAAAGTAAAGCCTTGAGGGGCTAAAACTTTATCCAGTTTTGCCTCAAGGTCCGTCTGTTCTACTTGGACGCTGGCAGAACCGCGTCTATCTAGCAAATCATGACAAATATCTCTTGCCGTTTGCTGATCACTGGAAACAACTGCTCTAATTAAATTATTTCTCTCGCCGCTTTCTCTGACAATATCTTTCACCAAAGCCGCCGGAATATCCACTGTCGCTTTCCGGCCTGGTTCAAAATCTTTTCTTCTCGGCTCGCCGCGCACTCTGTTAAGATCAATAATGGCTGTATCCGCCGGCCGAGAATCGGCTGATGAATCTTTTCCGGTTGGCGTCGCCGTTGCTTTCTCCCTCAAATTATCTCTTTCTAAAATAACATTAACAGCGTTTTTCAAAACTCCTAGCGATTCTGACAGTTCAGTCACTTGATCGCGAAACGCCTCATAATCACTTTCCCCCAGCTGTTCTTTAGACCGTGCCAATTCTTCCAATTCATCTTCCAGCGCATCCGCTTCTTCTATAAAACCTCTATCCCACAAATCTTGCAATTCCTTCTTAATCGTTCTGATTTTCGTTTGTAGTTGCGTTTCGCTGGCGGCGCGTTCTTGTGCTTCCGTTCCCTCCGGGTGTACCAAACGAAGACGCCTTTCCGACCCTTGACCTTGGGGGGGACGGCTGTCGGGAGCTTGAAAGGCTGATTTGGCAGAAGCCATATAAAATATATATTAACTCATCCGTTTAATTTTTTCCAAAACATTCCGCGCCTTGGCGCGGTCAAGCGCGGCCAGTATTTCTTTATGCAACACCGCGCGTTTCTTTTGTAAAACGACCAATCGTTTCAAAATATCCTCGTAATTTTTTACGAGTTCGCTGTGAATTTGCCCTAGCCGCTGTTTCTGCGTGGTACCAGTCTTGGCCATATTATACGCGGGCTAAAATTTTTCGGCAGTCCTCGGCAAATTTCTTTAAAATTGACTTAACAGTAGTATCAAACTGCGGTACGGCTTGTTTCCAAAAAGCCTGCCAAACTGTTGGCGAGCTCTCTTCCGCGGACACCATATCACTAAATTTTTTCGCTTGCTCTTGATCAAGCTTGGGGAGCAATTCAAGACCCAAACGATGCTCGGCTTCCGCCGCGAGCTGTGGCACGTAGACTTGTCTGTTGGCTGAGGACAGTTTGCCGAGCCCGCTGTCTTGCAAAACTTCCATGATATAATTTTCCAAAAAAGAAAGTTCCTGCTTGGCCATAGAAATAAAAATTAATAATTATATGCTTCCAGCTAGATTCGTAATCAAATTATACCACTCCACAACTGTCTGCGTCAAAGCGTTCCTCACCTCCCTATATTTACCATTATGTTATCTCCCGGACCTCCACCAAATTGACATGACCCGCCTGGCCAACCGGCTCGCCAGCCACTATAATCATGGTATCGCCTTTTTTCGCGAGCTTCTGCTGTTTAATATAATTTATGGAACGCTCCACCAACTCCTCAATAGACTGGCACGGCAACATCATAAACGGCTTCACTCCCCAGGAAAGATTCAACTGTCGCCACGAAGCCGGCGTCGCGGTAGCCACCAGTATCGGCAGAAGGGGCCGAACATGGCTGATGAGCCGGCCAGTTTCTCCGGAAATTGACGCCGCTAAAATCAGCTTGGCATTCAGCTCATCGGCGAGCAGACGCGACATATCAGCGATAGCCGAATCCAACGGCGTCCCTTTGTGATGAATGGGCAAATCCGTGTCGTCATAGCTTGAACGCTCGGTGGTGACGGCAATATCCGCCATGGTTTCCACCGCCAAAACCGGGAACTCCCCGCTTGCTGTTTCGTTGGTCAAAAGCAGAGCGTCGGCGTGATCAATGACAGCGTTCGCCACGTCGGACACCTCCGCGCGCGTGGGGCGGCGGCTGGTCTGCATGGAATTGAGCATCTGGGTGGCCACAATCACCGGCTTGGCCAACGCGTTCGCGGCATCAATAATTCTTTTTTGCACCAAAGGCACCTGCGCCGCCGGCAATTCTAGACCCAAATCGCCGCGCGCCACCATAATGCCGTCGGCCACATCTAAAATTTCACTTAAATTCTCCACCGCGACCCGCCGTTCAATTTTGGCGATAATAAAAATCGGCTGTTTACGGGTGAGATTTTCTTCTTTCAAATATTGTTGTATTAAAAAACGAACATCCAAAATATCTTTGGCACTGCTGACAAAAGACAGTCCGACCATGTCTACTTCATTTTTCACGGCAAATCGCAAATCTGAGCGATCTTTTTCACTCAAAGCCGGAATCGTGAGCGCGCTGTCCGGCAAATTTATTCCTTTATGCGATTTTACCACGCCGCCTTGGGTCGCACTTCCGGTCACTTGCGTGCCGGTAACATTTGTCACCTCCAACTCCACCCGGCCGTCATCAATAAGAATACGCTCTCCCGGTTTAATAAAACGGTGCAACTCGGGATGATCAACCGGCCAATCGCCGCCGGCGTAGGCAGTGAGAGCGGTGTTCAAAATAACACTTTCGCCATCTTTTATAGCCACTCCATCATCGGGCATAACGCCAATGCGAATACGCGGCCCTTGTAAATCTTGAAGAATGGCAATCGGCTCGCCGGTCTTTTCCTCTACAGCGCGAATCGTTTTGAGCAGCGCTCCGTTGCTCTCGTGCGTGCCGTGAGCAAAATTAAGACGGGCAAAATTCATCCCGGCTTTGACCATTTTCTCCAGCACCAGCTGGTCGGCGCATGACGGGCCGACGGTAGCGCCAATTTTCGTGTGTTTAAACATAGCTTATTTTTTACCCGTCCCGGACGGCTGTAACATCGCCTTGAGTTGTTCCCGCTCCACCGCGTTGATCGGCAAGACATCAAGCAAGCTGTTCACCGAGGAGCTTGACAGCTGACCCTTGGCCGCCGCGTTTAAAAACAGACCATATTTATTTTGCAACCCTTTCAGAATAGACGGCAAATACCAAACAGCCCAAATAAGCGGCACGATAATTACTAGAAGCCGAAGCCAATTGGCCGCCGCCGCCCACAACAATTTGCTGTTAATTCTCCGGTTCTGTTCGTAAATAATTTGCGACCATTTGAGATTTTTTTCCAAAAGATCGCGCAACGCCAGCGGGCTCGCGTCTTTCGGAGCGGCTGTCTCAACGCGTTCCGCCGCTTCGGAGGCGGCCGCTCCCGCCGACGCGCCGCTCACGGCGTTCTGATCTTCCGGCGGAGTTTTAACCGCGCGTTTAAACATAAAATAAATGCTATTTAATTTGTTTATGGCTAAGACGCTTCAGCTCCTTTTCAAACGTCTTTACGTCTTTAAAGTCGCGATAAACGCTCGCGAAACGAATATAAGCTATTTTATCAAAACTATGCAGGTGTTTCATCACGATTTCGCCGATCTCGTTGCTCGCGATTTCCCGCCGCCGTTTCTTTTGAATATCGCGCTCAATGGCGTGAAACAGCCGGTGCAATTTATCCTGCGTAAAAGGGCGCTTGGTAAGCGAGCGCCGAATGCCGGCCTCTATTTTGTCGCGCATATAACTCTGCCGTTCGCCGTTTCTCTTCACGACAATGACGTCCAACAGCTCAATTTCTTCCACCGTGGAAAACCGATAGTGGCATTTCTGGCATTCCCGGCGCCGGCGGACGGATAAATCATCCTCCAACGGACGAGTATCTATAACGCTGACATCGCGATAGTTGCAAACTGGACAGCGCATACAGAAAGAATAAAATTAGCATTTTCACTAGAGACCCATTCTTTTACGAAGGAAAGCCGGCATTTCCGGATCTTCTTCCAGACCCGCATCTTGATCTTTGGCTAATTTATTCGCTTCGCTCGGGTTCGGCGCGGCGGCCGGAATATTCCGTTGAGTAAAATTCTTGAATTTTTTTTCTTCCTCTTCCTCTTCCTTCTGCGCTTTGCGCAAAAACGTGCTCGGCATATATTTGCCGCCGGAGAAGAAATTCTGCGCCGGCGCCGTGTCTTCTTTCAATGTGCTCGGGCGGCGATCGTCAAAGCCGGTGGCCACCACATTAATGCGCATACTGCCGGTCATGCTTTCATCAATAATGGCGCCAAAAATAATTTTGGCGTCAGCCGCGGCTGAACCGGTGATCAGTTTGGCCGCGTCGGTTACTTCGTTCATGGTCAAATCCGGACCGCCGGTGATGGTGAAAAGAATGCCGTGCGCGCCGTCAATGGATAGTTCCAGCAGAGGGCTGGCCACGGCCGCTTTGGCGGCTTCCACCGCCCGGCTCTCGCCGGTGCCGACGCCAATGCCCATCAGCGCTGAACCGGTGTCGCGCATAATAGTTTTCACGTCGGCAAAATCAACGTTGATAAGCCCGGGGATGGTGATCAACTCGGAAATTCCTTGCACGCCTTGACGTAAAATATCATCAACAATTTTGAACGCGTCAAGCAAAGTGGTTTTTTTATCAATCACCTGAAGTACCCGATCGTTCGGGATAGTAATAATAGTATCCACATTCTTTACCAGCTCCTCCCACGCTTTATCGGCGATAGAGCCGCGTTGCGGCCCCTCAAAAGAAAAGGGCTTGGTTACCACCGCCACCGTCAAAGCGCCCAGCTCTTTCGCCACCTCGGCCACAATCGGCGCCGCCCCCGAACCGGTGCCTCCGCCCAGCCCGCAAGTGATAAACACCATATCGGTTTCCTTAAGAGCTTCGCGGATTTCATTTTGCGATTCCTCGGCCGCTTTGCGGCCGACCTCCCGATCCATGCCGGCGCCGAGGCCTTTGGTCACTGTTTTGCCAATATGAATTTTATGCGGCGCGCTGTTGTAGTGGAGCGCCTGCACATCGGTATTCATGGCGATAAAATCAACACCGCGAATTTTATTCGCCATCATTCGGTTGATGGCCGCGCCGCCGCTCCCGCCCACGCCAACCACTTTAATTTTGGCAAAAGCTTCAATTTCTGGTTTTACCTGCGGCATAAGTGTGAAATTGATGAATAATTTTTGTGTTCAAACCCCTGATAATAAAATAAGCGAAGAAACGCCTCTTCGCTAGATAGTGTATCGTTCAAGATAATACCCTGTCAAGCGCGATTGTTAAGGAATGTGTATAACTAAACGCTTAAGGTATAAGCGTTTTGAACCATTTTTTAAGCTGACCGCCGGCGCGATTTATTTTTTTCATCGGCCCTCTCTCTTCGCGCCGTCCGCTATAGCCGCGCCGCTCCATGGCTCCTCCCCACTTCACCAAGCCAACCGCGGTGGCGAAGCCTAAATCATTTACTTTGTCAGTAACGCTCGCCACATTGAGCGGATAGCCCAGAATGGCGGGAAGGCGCAATTGCTTTTTAGCCAGCTCCACCAAACCGGCTAGCTTGGCGCCGCCGCCGGTCAAAACCGCCCCGGCCGGAAGCAGAGCGTTCCGTTTTATCCGGGTTAACTCTTGATTAATTTTTTGTAAAATCTCCTCCGCGCGCGCCTCAATGATTTCACTCACATATTGTTTTTTCACAATTTCATGTTCCGGCGCGCCGAGCTCATAAAGATCAACCTCTTCGCGTTTGGATACCAAGCCCGGCGCGCAATCGCCGTGCTCAAGCTTTACCGCTTCGGCAATATCAATAGACGTGCGAAGCCCTAACGCGATATCTTTGGTAATATGTTCGGAACCGAGCGGGATAATGGCCGTATGTAAAATTTCCCCTTCCTCAAAAACCGCCAAACTCGTGGTAGACACTCCGATATTCACCACTAAAACGCCGATCTCCTTCTGCCGCGGCGTTACCACCGCTTCGGCGGTAGCGAGAATGGATAGAACCAAATCTTCAATATCCTGCCCTGTCCGATAAACCGCTTTCGTTAAATTTTTAATTTGCGAAGCCGACCCGAGAATAATCTGCGCGTCCACCTCCAGGCGAATGCCGGTCATGCCAACCGGATCTTTAACGGTACCCTGCCCGTCAATGCCAAAATTCTTTGGCAAAACATGCAACACTTCATAATTAAGCGGCGTGGCGATAGCTCGCGCCGCCTCAATCGCCCGCGTTACATCTTCCTCGCTGATTTCGCTGTCCGCTTTGGAAACAGCCACGACTCCCTTGCTATTCTGTGAAATAATGTGAAGGCCGGAAATTCCCACCCACAAACTGTTAATGGGCGCCCCCACCATGCGCTCCGCCGTCTCCAAACAAGCGGATATGGAAGAAACAACATCTTCAATGCTGGTGATGATGCCCTTTTGCACGCCTTCCGACGGCGCTTCGGCCGCGCCCAAAATTTGCAGTTCAACTTCGCTCTCCGCCTCTTCCGGAGAAGCGAGCTGGCCCACTACGAGCCGAATCGCGGACGACCCGATATCTAAACCGGCGATCAGCGAGGAATAATCTTTTTTCATACACTGGCAGTATACACTATCTGGCTAAACTGATAAAGTACGGACTCATAATGATCACCCCGATAATGAACGCGCCGAGCGACGTAACGAGCACGGCGGCGGCCATAGTATCTTTAATCGCGCCAACGTAGTGATGCAATCGCGGCTTGAGCAAATCGGTAAAGCGCTCCAAGGCCGTGTTCAGAATCTCCATCGTTAAAACCATCACGATAAGAAGAAAAATGACAACCATTTCCCACTGGCGCAGAGGAAAATACGCCATCGCCGCCAAAACCAGCGCCGCGCCCATAACTTGCAGACGAAAATTCTGCTCCGTCCGGAACACTTGGGCTAAACCGCGAATGGCATCCTTGAAGCTTTGCGCCAAACGGCGTAATGACAACATAAAGTTTGCTAAAATCGCTTTACAGATAATCGCGCTGGCGCGATAATTTTTTCCTGCAGGGAAAACATGCGCTTGGCTTCCCGCGACCGGACATGGTCATGCCCCGCTATATGCAACAAACCGTGAACCAGCATGCGCGCGAATTCTTCCTTGACCGACGCTTGAAACGCGCGCGCTTGCCGCCTGATCTGCGGATATGACAGATAGACTTGCCCCAAATACGCGCTGGGCATGGTTTGATCCTCGCCCCACGCGAATGAGAGCACGTCGGTAGTTTGGTTTTTCCCGCGATAACGTTTATTCAAACTCCTAATCGCCGCGTCCCCCATCACGGTGATATCAATTTGACCTTTTATTTTTTTCTCCTGCCGAGCCGCTAAACTGGCTATTCTTTCCACTTCTCTTCTGGATATTGGACAAACAACAGTGGACCGATAAAAAATCGTCAGCATACCTCGGTCAGAGCGTCGGCTGAGTTGAGGTCGCGGGAGTGCTGGCGACATCAAACACCACTGCCGGCGAGGGAGGCGGTAAAGCAAAGCCGTTGCCAGGATAGCGGAAGCTCTGGGCCATCATAGCGATAACCGAACGGTAATTCGCAATGTTTTCGCCGACCGCCGGGTGATACGCCGCCGTTATAATTTGATTCGGACGAGTGAAATAAAAAACCAAACCATCGGGACGGCGCAAACCTGTTTCCTTAAACACCGACGCGTAATTGGCCAGAGTATTTATATTTTCAGTAGGCGCAAAAACATTAAACCAATCGGCCATCGTCTGGCCGGGCTCAATACCGGATACTTTCACTTCAATATTCTCGCCGGTCAGGGCACTGAAAAGCATATCGCGATAATTCTCATCAACATTCCCAACCGCCCATGAAGACGGATAATAGAGCCGATAATTAAAAACCGGATTAACAAATTCTTTAACCAGACCAGAGTCAATCAATTTTTGCGGCTCTTTGCCAACCGGGTTATACAAATGGTAAACCTCGCTCCCATCAAAATAAACATCGCCATCGGTGTCGGAATTTTGGGGGTCGGTTTTGAATAATTCTTCTTCCGGACCAGATAAGCCATCGCGATCGGAATCCGGCGCGCTACCCAATATTAAAGATGGGAACTCCATCAGACCGCTGGCGACGGCGGGAGTAGTGGTCGGGGTTTCCTCCGCTAACGGCGGAGCCGTCGTTTCAACAGTAGTCGTGGCGACAATCGGCTGTTCCTCTACCACTGGAGCGACGGGGACAACTGGTGGAGCCGCGGGAGCCGGTGTCGGCAAATTAGCCTGACGGAGGTAATACCAACTGGCGCCACCGACGAAAAGCGCCAGCAAAACAACGCCGGCAATGACAATAAAACGGCGGCTGGTGAAAAGATTCGCCGGATGAAACGGCTGGCCGCTACCCGGCGCGGTAGCCCGATCAAGCGCTTTTTTCTCACCGGCCGTCAAACCGCCGGACGACACTTCTTTCGCCACCGTCTTAAATGTCACCACCGGGTTGGCGCCGCCATAAAATTCCGCCGGCATCGCCGAAATAGGAACGGCGCTTGGCGGTTTTTCTTCGATATTTTTTTTCGTGCCCAAACCAAACATATTTTACAAAAATTATGGAGTCCCGGCCGGGACGGTGGAAGTGGGACTCAACAAAAGCCGGCCCCGCCCTAACGGGTTGTAACCATTCTTTACCTCCGCGCCATCAAGATAGCTGTCGCCATCGGTATCCGAGTTGAGCGGATTGGTTTTCCACGCCAAAACCTCGTCGCCGTCGTTCAAACCGTCGCCATCGGTATCCGGGTTGTTCTGGTCGGCGCCGATTTCTTTTTCTCGCACATCGTCAAGACCGTCCTTGTCACTGTCCACCGGTTCGCCAAATAAAATAGCGTCATTTTTTATCTTCGTCATAATAGTAGAAGTCGGGGTCTCGGAAACCAGCGGCTGATCGCTGGCTGGCGGTGCCGCGGGGGCTGGCGCCGCGGGAGTTGCCGCCGCCGGAGGCGGAGGCCGGACAATCGGCGCCGGTGTTTCGGTGATCGCCGGAACGATCGGTGCTTTTTTAGCTATGTAATTGGCGTAGAGCCACCAGCCGCCCCAGCCGATGCCGCCGAGCGCCGCTAAAATCAAAATCACTAATAATATTTTGCCTAATATCGGCTGGGCAGTGGCTGAAAATGACGTTGCCGGCACCGCTGTGGCCTCTTCTCCAACGGATGGCAGAGGCGCAACAGCCGCTGGTTTTGGTATTTCGGCACTTTTTCGTTTCAAAAGCCCGGACGACAAAGCATCGGGCATTTTTGGCGGCGCCACCTCCGCGCTTTCCTCCACTCCGGCGAACATATCCACCGGTTCCGTGGGCAAATTTGCCGGCGGCCCGCCGGCGCTTTTTGGTTGGTCCTCAAACATATAACTATCAGGCGCGAAAAATTATCCGCGCGATAAAAATATAAATTTCTTTATAAAGAAAGTTTGCCCGCGCCATTGGGGTTCAAACCGCGCCGCACTTCCGCGCCGTCCTTAACTCCATCACCATCGGTATCGGCTTTTAGCGGGTTGGAACGATAAATGGCAATCTCATCTTTATCTAAAATTCCGTCGCCATCGGTGTCGGCTTTGGCCGGGTCGGTGCCATACTTTTTCTCCTCCGCGTCTGTCAGGCCGTCCAAATCTTTATCGGTTTCGCTTATTTTTTTAAAAACTTCGCTCAAGGCCTTATCAGCGCCTTCACCACCAGATTGATCAACCGTTACTTCAGCCGGAACCGGCGGTCGCGAACGCCGATACGCCCAAAACGCTCCCGCGGCCACTACGAAACCAACAATAATAAAAATGACAAGCTTCTTCATATTAAAATTGAGCTACGCCCGTCACTATTCTACCATTATCAAGCGGAACCGTCACGTTCTCAATGCGGTTGATAACGTCAGACGGAGTTTTCTGTATCTTCAAAACCTCCCAGTACGATGCTCCAGGATTATCCGATGAAACATCAGCTAGAGAAAATTGAAAACTTTTGTCCGGCCGGGTGAAAGTGGCATAATCCGGCACGCGTGCTGGCGTTTTCGGCAAGTAAACATCCACCCGCAATTTTGCTGTCCGGCCGATATTCTTGATGGCGCTTCCGTCTTCGGTGCGCACATAAAATACATAGGTATCGTTCTGCATGTCAGCAGTGTTAACAGTATAAGATTCTTCCGAGAGCAAACCTGGTGTTTGTCCGCGGCCATGCGACCAAATTTTCCAAAGATCTGTATCAGGCTTGGTGAAATAATCAAAACCAGTGACGGGAGGTTGGCTGAAACCCAAAGATTCAATAGTCGGACTGCCGGCGACCGGCTTTGCAAAACCGCTCGCAAACGCATTTTCACCCACCCAGCTTACCACAATGCGTATATCATTGGGACGTTGGCTTCTGTCCAACAGCGCCGGTGGAACACTCTTACTAATATCTTTCAGCCCGATCGTGCTGATAATCGGTGACAATACAAAATCATACTGCCAAGGTTCCGGCGCTTTCTTAATTGGGAACAAGAATGGATCACTGCCATTTACTGACAGCCTATAATTTCCCCCGTTATCGCCGGCATAACAAAGGCTGTCGGTCGCGAGCGGCACGCTAGTACTGTGAGAAGAATCTTGCAACGTATACGCTGAAGATGGTTTATAACGACTAGAAGCGTTTAGAGGATCCTGTAAAACAAAGGCAAAAGCATTGTTGTAATTAACAGGAACAAAACCGGACAGTAAAATTCTACCGCTTATCACACCACCGTCGTTTGCTGTCTGTCTCGCATACAGAGGATTATTGGACGTCGCCGGGTTGGCCGCCTCCAACACATTAAGCATATTACCCTTAACGATTACCCCTTTATCCGCGTCTATACCGCACCTAACACAACTGGCTTGATTAGTTTCTTTCGTTAAGATCGCTGTGCAATTGTTGGCGCAAACTTTAGTTCCTTTCTTAAATACATTTGTTTCAATGGGTTCACTGGCGCAAGCCAACACCTGGTAGCCATTGTTCGCTGCAGATTTTACTAATATAGTGGTGGCCGGAGTGGTGGTGGATTTAGCGTAGACCACGCCCGCGGCATCGGTATCGCACGCCTCGGAGGCTTCAATAATGCCGTCACCGCAATACTCGGTGGGCTGGACATCTATTTTATTTTTACAGTCGGCGGAACAATACGAGCAGGCGCGGCCGTAGCTCGGAGCGCAAACAAGGCCATTATTGGCCGGGCCGTTATCGCAGGCTTCCGCCGGGTCAACCACAGTGTTGCCGCAGGAGCCAACTGGCGGCGGAGGCAAAACCACCGGAGCCGCGGCGCACCAGTCAATGCCCCAATTTTTAACCTCGTCTCCGGTAAGCGCCCGATTATAAAAAACTGCCTCATCAATCAACCCGTCAAAATTACCGATGCGGATGGTCTTGTTTTCTGCTCCTGTAATTTGTAAATTTTGCCTAACAAAATTAGCATTTTGGACACTATCACTTTGATATAACTTCCCATCAATATAAAACCATAAATTATGCCCATCGTACGTTACAAAAACATTACTCCATTGGTTGAGCCATACGGAAAAAGTCTTGATAAACTCAGCTATTTTTGTGTTATTTTTCTTAACCGTAATCTTTGGTTTGGCCAAATTTTGGGCGTTATTGGTAAGTTCAAAGTTAAATGTCGTATTGCCAATAACGCTTTGCCAAATAACTGTACTTGCGGGTGGAAGGGTTGACCATTTAATCCAAAATCCAAAAGAGAATGAGGATGTGGCGCTGGTGTCAGTATAGTTCGCCCCCACAATGCTGTTAGAACTGAATTTATAAGCTTTGCCGAATTTACCGGTTGAAGAAACAACGGGACAATTTCCAACACACACCCCAGGGTGGTTACCCATGGCATCGGCTACTGCGCTCCCTTGAAGTTCGTCAAATCTCCACCACCAGGCGGCTCCGGCGACGGACGCCTGCCCGCCCTGCTTCTTGCAGTCGCTGGAACAGGCAAAGACGCCTTTTCTCCCGGCCGCGTTGGTGCAGGTAAAATCGCTGGCCGCCGGGTCGCACTCCTCGCCATTCAATATCTGCACCGCGCCGTCGCCGCAATAAGTACCGTATGATTGGCAGTCGGAACTGCATGATGTCGTTTTATCGGTTGTACTAGTAGCATAGATCGGCTGGTCAGTGGCGTTGTCGCACAGCTCAAATACCGGGTTCTTTTGGCCATCGCCGCAATATCCGGGCGAAGCCGAAGGATTACCCGGATTGTAAGCCGCCACCTTACCCGTACAAGTATCATTACAGTGGTTATATTTCCCCTTCAACGCGCCGTCATCGCAGGTCTCCCCCGCTTCCACCCGGCCATTGCCGCATTTGCTTAAAGAAGCGCAAGAAACGGCGGAAGGGCTCGCAGGAATCCACTGGCATTTATCACTGCACGCCTCCACAGTTATCTGGTTATTGATGCAGGAGCTGAATCTTTGTCCGCCGGGCGGATCGCACTGTTCGCCATTGGCGACATTCACCTGCCGATCGCCGCACACCCCTTTGTTGATGGTGGCGACTTCCTGGTCTTTATTACAAATACCGGTTCCTCCGCCGTTAAACCCAAGTCCGTTATAACGGCTTAAATCTGAAAAATTAAATCCGCTCAAAAAACCATCCAGATTATTTACCGGCACCCCGATATCTTCAATGTTGGAACGGAGGGCATACCCAGTGGAAGAGGAATTGATATAACGATACGCGTATGATGAAGTGGCGCAGGCAAAACTAAACCGCCGATCCGCCACGCTCCAGCCGGTGGCGGAGTCATGCAGGGCGCATTTACCCGAGCCGCACTGAGCGTCGGTTGTGCAAAAAATATTACACTGGCCGCGGGCGCACAGAATGTCTGTTGTGTCTGGGGGAGTGGAGCTTGGCGTGCAGGTGCCGGCTTTCCCCAGCTGGTTAATCGGATCAAGCGGCAAGGATTGGCCGACCGCCTGCCCCAAGACCGACCAAGACGACCAGGCGCTTAATGTCTGCCCCTCAAGATAGGTGCCTTCTTTCAGATCCGGATATTTTTTCACTCCAACCGCACCGCCCGTATGATCGGCCGCGTAGCTCTCTAAACTGGCCTCAATTGTCCGCAAATCGCGTATGCGCTGATAGTCGCGGCGCATTTTTTCCACCTGAACCGCGCACACCCGGCCGGATGGGCAATCAAGATCAGAGCGGCACGGAACATTATAGTCGGGAGTATCCATCGTCGCGCCGCAATAGCCGTCATTCCCGGTCAGGTTGGTCGTTAAATGAAAATTTTTGACCATGACGTCAAATACCTGGCGCGTCTCGCTCTGGGCATTGCTGTTAACACTCAACAGATAAATCAGATCATACAAACTCTTGGTGGAAGTTGAATAATTCAGAGCGCCAATATACATATTATTCCCGTTGCTCGCGGCGGCATAGCCA
>CAZHFX010000002.1:0-17140 GCA_964531745.1 uncultured Gammaproteobacteria bacterium | reverse complement strand
ACTTTGGTAGTTTGCACCGCACCCTGGAACCCCTGCCCGCCGCTCCGCTTGTCTTCCGCATACCACTCTTCGGGGGTGAGATGGCGCGGGTTGCTAAATACCTGAATGCCGATAGCGTCGCTGTTGCTCTTGGCGGTGAAAATGAAACGTTTCAATAGCAGGTAGCGATCCAGCGATAAATCGGCATCTGTCGTTTGCACGGCCGGACGCAAATAGGGCAGGTCATCAAAAATGCCTGGACCGCCGCTGTCGGCGCAGTAGTAGGTGCTGAAATTGTAATAGCCATCGCCTACTCCCGGCGCGCGAACGGCGCTCGGCGGAATCGCCGTGTTAGAAAAAGCTCCAGCAGAAAAATCAAAGGCATCGTTGTTGCCGGAAGCGTCCTCATACGGGAATATGGTAAACGGCCCGGATTTTACTGTGCCGGCGGCTTGCCGGGTAAAAATTTCTAAATCGCTTCCTAAACCCCGCACATTATAAAGCGCCGCATTATTAGTGGCCAAAAACACATAGCCGCCGGATGTAAATACTCCGTGGCCGGACGGCGGATCAAACAACGTTCTTTCTTCCACTTTTCTGGGGCTGGCCGGATTTTGAATATTAAAAATACGGAAAATATTAGGAAGGGCGGGCTGGCCGCTCGGTGCCGTGGCCTGATCAATCTCATAAAGCAAATCCCCGGAAACAGCTATACCCTTAACCGCCCCGCCAACGGGAATGGAGCTGACTAAAATTGGATCAAGCGGGTCGCTAATATCTATGATTTCAATATTGAATTTCGTATTGTCCGGAGAGTGATCGCTAATGTAAATGTAGTTCCCCGCGACAACAACATTCGGGACGCTTTGCGCCGGATTAGCCAGCTTATAATGAGGCTTCTCCTGCGGGCTAGTCGGATCTTCAAGATCAAAAATCTTCAGAAATCCGGTCTCACGTCCACCTATTAAAACATTTGCCGGCGTATAAACGTAACGACCGCTCAGCGCGCCAGAATTAAGCGCGAGGGCTAAATCAGACAAGAAAATATTCCCCGCTTCAATTGGCCGAGACGGGTCACGCACATCAATTATTAAGAGCAGACCCTTTCGTGCATTATTAACGACAGGACCATTAGTAAATATATAGGCATAGCCGCCTGAAATAGCCACCGCACCCGGCCAAACCGGTGTGTAACCCAATGGATATGGATATTCAGACACCTCCACCGGGCGAGCCGGATCGCGGATACTAAAAATTTTTAAGAAACTTCCTCCACCATATTTTGAATAAGTTACATAGGCATAATCGCCGGCCACGGTCACTCCGGACGGCGAACCTATTATAGTAATTGAAGATGCCAGAACCGGACGCGCCGGGTCGGCAAAGTTGATAATTTCAAAACTTCCTGGTTTACCGCCATAATCTAGACGGGTAACATACGCGTAACTCCCGGAAAAAACCACTTCCATAATTAACCCGACCGAATGGGGATAAACGCCCAACATATTCAACCCCGCCGGCACAGCTTTCTCGGTGTAAATATCTTTCGGCGGCCACGGATTTTCACAAAGGAACACCACCACATGCGCGGTGCCACTGCCGACAATACCGGTCGCGCTGGTGAAATTGTTATCAATAATACTGGCGCTGGCGCGCACCGTGGCCTCGCCATTGCTGTTCTTTGAAGCGATCACTACCTGGCCCTCCCGGCTGGCCGGCACGCTCACCGAATTGTTATTCACCGGCGCCCAAAGATAATCCCACGAATAAAATCCGGGCAACGATTGGATGGGCGCGCCGCTTTGGGAATGAGCGTACGCGATCAATGTGGTGGTGGCATTAGCCTTGGAAAAATACCACTCTGCCGGATCTACCGTTACCGAATCCACCAAGCACGGCGGCCCGTCGCGCGTGTCAAATTTCCAAGAGATATTCTTTCCGTTATTATCCAGACCAATGCTAACCCCGCTCGTATTCTTAATACCCGGCTTCAAAATAACGGCATACTCTGTTTTCGGCGAGAGCGGCCTGATGAGAGCAATGCTGACGCGAGAAGTGGAGTTCGGCCCGGCGGCAACGGTTACTGTCCCCAAGTCTTGGCCGGCACACCATTTAGGTTGCAGGCCAAAAGCGCTCGCGAGCGCTCGTTCGCCAAAAATACCGCGCGCCATTGAGATCATCCAATCCAGTATGCTCCGAAGCCACGAACGATGGCCACCGACCGGCGCGGAAGCAATTAGAGCCGTCACATCGTTCCCGGGGCCGGAGCAGGACTCGCTCACGTTAACACGCCGGACAATAAGCAAATTATCTTGAACGGTGGCCGGATCAATTGACTGATCAAAAGTTGCCTGTATAGCGGTATTAACACACACCGCCGCTCCGTTTACCGGATCAGACACCTTGTCAACCGGCACGGTCGGCTTAACGAGGCGCGGCCGGGCATAACAGCAGGAATCCGGCGCAACGCCATAATCGCTTCCCCGCGCCGCCACGCAATCAGCGTCGGTCTTATAGCCGCAAGCGATAATAAACTCGCCTTTCCCGCTTACCGTTTTACCAGGTACCGGCGCCGTGGCGGCCGTAATAGAGGCGCGTTGAGCCGGCGGGGAGCCGACGGCGGTTCCTTTGCCCACTCCGACGGCCAATGTCCACGGGTCAATAAGACCATCATGCGTAATCGTCAAATCACTTTCACAAAACGAGTCTTCGCCAATACCAACTCGCCAATCGCCGCAAACCGACGGGACAGCGTAGGTAAGAGATGAGCCGAGATACTGGGCGTTAGCATCACACCCGGCGCTATTGGGAACGCAACCCGATTTCGGATGGTCTTTATCATTTGCTAAACAGACATCGTTACACCAAACGGCATGTTTGCCGCCGCCCAAATCACAACCCGGGTCCTCTTCAGGATTCTGCATCCCATCGCCGCATTGGCTATACGCGTTTGCGCAAGTTGAACTGGCGACATTGCCAAACCCGCCCAGTATCTCGCTATTATCAACACACCATTTGCTTGATAAACGCGTTCCCTGATGAAGACACTTGGCGGAACAGCCAAGAGTTGAGGTCGGAGACGATAAATTGGCCGATACGCCGGTATCGCAATCTTCGCCACTGCCGACTGTGCCGTTTCCGCAAATAGAAACGGAGGTGGCGTTGCCAATAGCGGAAGCCGGCAGAGAACCAAGATGCAGGCAATTCGCGCTACAACCAATTTTTGTTTTGGGATCATTAGGATCGCACGCTTCGCCTTTGGCCGGCGAAACAAAACCATCGCCGCACAACCCGGCATTAGCAGTGCGAATAGTTGAGGTATTTACATTACCTAAAAAACGGCAATCCAGCCCGCATCCGGCAGTCTTGCCGGGCGGATCGCAGTCTTCGCCCGCTTCCACTTTACTATTACCGCACACCGGCCAAATACTGCTGGCGGTGGAAGGAATGGCGCTGCCTTTTTTAACGCAAGATGCCGTACAAAAACTATTGCGCCCCGCGGTGCTAAAGGTGGTTACGGCCGCCACTGCCGGGGCGGTTGAACTCCAAGTCCAATTTACTTTCCAAGGATTTAATTTTTGCCCGGAGGCTGAACACGCGTCCGGCGATGAAAAAGGTACCGCGGTATAAACCTTCCGATCAGTGATAAATTGAGCAATAAATTCCTTGGGCGCGACCTCCACTCGATTCGCCGCGCATTTATCTTTCTTGGTCCGAAAATTCCAAACAAACTCTCGGTTGTATGGTTTGCTGGCCGACGACGGCGCATCGGAACGGGCGCGCGACCAAACCTGATTGGTGGCGGCCGGATCTGAATTGATCGCGGACACTACTACTTGATAAAGCTGATTAGGTTCAAGTTCTGCTGAATCGTCGACGCTGTTAGCAATATGTAAAATGTTAAAAGGAGATTGCGGGTCAAGAATCACGTCTGATGACACGCCGACCGGTGTAATGCTCAAACAATTTTCATCATTACATTTATTAAGTTTCACCACTCCCCGCTCAATAGCGTTGCCGTCAATATTTTTGGTTGATAAGCTCACATTAAACTGCACCGCCACATCGGCATTGGTGCACGCTTCCAGACACTTCGGCCAATAACCTATTACCTCCGGATTAGCTAAATCAATCGTGAGCGGACTCTGGCCTTGTTTAGAGAGCGAACCGTCCGGCGTATTCGTGGTCGCGGTCGCCTTAATGAGTACGGAATCATTGGCAATCCCGACCCCCACCGTATTCGCCTTGGCGGACACGTTTACCACCCGACCAGTGCTAGTGCTATAGATATCGGCGTAAGCGGCATTCCCTCCCGCCCATCGCCAAGCGTATCCGCTCACATCCATCATAATACAGCGCTGACTGCTAAGGCCGTTGCCAACGTAATCAACCGGCGCACCGGTTCCCTGCACTGTGCGCCGCCTCATGGGCGCTTCCAATAATTCGGTTAAATAACTATAGGGAGTGACAATCACTTTATCCAACACGCAGGGCTGGCCGCCGCCCTGGAACACAAAACAATAAGCCGAATCGCCACCGCAAGGTTTGTCGGCTGACAAAGCGATGGCAACGCCGCCGATTGAAGCGTCGGATTTAATTTTATTGCTTAATACTACCTGATACCAGATGCCTTTCTCCCACGGCCTCGTATTCTGAAGTCCAAAATAACTATGATTGCTCCGCCGTTCGCCTCTCGCGGGATCAAGTTGGTAACTCTCCGGTTTTAGCGTCTGCGGTACCGGATTAACGCAATTATTTTTATTATCAACACTGGTACAACGATTCACCACTACATTTTGGGCGTTGACCGTCGCCTGATCAATGACCGTGGAAAATTCCACCACCGCGAGAGCGTTTGAGCACACGGCGTGATGGTCGCCTTGATTATTGGCATCCCACTGAATGCTCGGCGTCGGAGTGGGCAAAGCCGCACCGCTCTCGGTGGCGGCGTCACAACGTTCCACCACATGCGGCACCGGCGGCAAATCTTTGGTGGAAAACCGCCAAACATAGCCGCTGGAACGTGTCTCCCCAATACAAAGTTCGCTATTTAATTTACAAAAACCCGCCTGGTCGCCGGCCAGACAGCAGTGACTGCCGGCCGCGCACTGGTTCCCGGTCGCCCGGCAATCGCCGGCATTAAAATTGACCGGATTGCTGATCTTTTTGTCTATTCCGCGATAAACCGATACCGGACCGGTAATGGCCGCGTCT
Organism: uncultured Gammaproteobacteria bacterium; assembly: GCA_964531745.1. GTDB lineage: Bacteria > Patescibacteriota > Patescibacteriia > Magasanikbacterales > GWA2-37-8 > JACRFW01. Next base: position 11,947 of record CAZHFX010000002.1, on the reverse strand, counting down.
GGCGGCCGGACAGCGATAATAGTGGTCGTAATGGAGAATAAATTGGAGCGATCAGCTACCGGCCGATTAGTAATAGCGGCTGGATTACCACTGCCGCCCCAAAAATATACGTCGGTTGGCAACGGGCCGGTGGTGCCGCCTGGCATAGGAATCAAAAAATACTCGCCGGACAATCGCACTGTCTGACCGGCCGGAAATGGTATTGGCCCGGAAAGCGGAGTAATGGAACAAATGCCGGGCGACGGCTCGCCGGCTTTCAAAGTGAAAATCTGATTGCTATCAATAACGCTGGAACGGTTGTCGCTTGTATTAATTTGCACCAAGTAGGTCGTATTTGCCGTCCCGCTGCTAAAAGGAAATTTAACGATAATTTTTTTGTCGCTCCATAGATTATTCTGACAGGCTTTGGGAAAATTAAAACTGCCGATAATGGCCGCGCTAGTCGGCGTGGCTTTAAACCACACTGCGCCGATGGCGTCACCAAAATTACCGCCAACGATGGTGATATAGTCCCCGGCCGCGCCCTGCCCGGGAGTAACGCTGGATATAAAAGGCTCCGTCGCGGTGGCTCCTCCGGAAAATAAAAAGCGGACGCTGTTGCTGGGCACGCCGTCTTTCGTAACCGTTACTCCCACGGGCCCGGCGGCTAAAACCGGCGCGGCCGCCGTAATGCGCTCCGCGGCCCAGGCCGGCGTTCCGTTTTGATTCTGGGCTATGACAGCTTTCAAATCGCCAAACGTAATATTGTCAGTCGCGTTCCGCAAAGCGCCAAAATTTTTGCCGCTTATAGCCACCAGATCGCCCGCCTGGCCATGATTGGGATCAAGCGCGCAAATTCCCGGCCGCACCAAAGCTGTCACCTCAAAATTGGGCAGATTGCGGTTGCTCGTTACATCCACCGGGTAGGTTGCGGCGCCATCCTGTATTACGGGCGCCGCTTCCACCTTAATCGGGCTGGACGCCGCTGTCGCGACCGGCACCTCAACCAAAATCTGCCGGTCGCTCCAATTATCAATGGTATTGCCGCAATTTACCACTTTTGCTTCTTTCCAATCGCCCGGATTGCCGGCGACCGGGCGGGCGGTAGTGGCAAAGTATACTTTACCCGGAATCTCTCCAAACCAACGGCCGGAAATGGTCACAAAAGTGCCGGGAGCGCCTGAACCGGGAGAAAAACTGTCAATCCGCATTACATTGCGGCATATCCCATTCGCGCAGGTGCCGCTCGCGCACTGATTATTGGCAGTGCAGGTATTCCCCTCACAGCGGCCGCAACCGCTCGTGCCGCCGCAATCAACAGCCTCTTCATTGGCGTCTTTAATACCGTTAGAACATTGCGCCGGCCGCAACGTGGCATCCTCCGTATCCACGCCCTGTTGGCCAGCCCAGTCAGTTGCGATGGCCGACAACGTATAGACGCCGGGAGCAATGCCGCCGGTCGGCCACGGTATAGTAACATCGTCGCTCTGCTTACAACCGCTAAATGACACGCTGTCAACAAATGTTGAACTGCTTGAACCCTTGGCGTAGGATAAAGCTAAATTTTGCACGCCATTATCATCGGAATAATGAAGCCTCGCCGTCACTATCGCCCCGGGCGGTAAAATACTATCGGCCGCCGGGTAAGTTATCGTCACCGCGGGCGGCAGACGGTCCACTCCAAGACCACTTTTGAACGGCACCGGGCCGCACCCGGCCTTATACCGGCAATTCAAAACAAGTTCCGGGTTCTTATCAAGCGTCTTGATGCCGGCGGCATTTTTGAATACCAAATTATACGCTGTCTCCGGTTTGAAACAATCGTCTCCAACGCTCGGCGCGCACGACCCGTTCGGCGTGAATACCGCCATATTCTTGGTTCGGCCGTATTTCCAGCTTCCCGCCGTTTCCACGTCATTCGCGCTGGAATCCGTCACAACGATATTGCCTCCGAGCGTTGCCAAATCAACTTCTTTATTGAAAACAACCAGCAAATTAATATTACGGATACAAATTGAACCGGCTTGCGGCAGACTGCTCACATAAAAGACATTGGAAAGAAAACCGCCACCTCCACCGCCCCCGCCACCTCCACCGCCCTCCGTTTCTGTGCCGGTGGTGGCGCCCACCAATTTATTCATGACAAAACTCGCGATTGAAAAAGCTGATAAAATAATGACTAAGCCAATCGCCCCATTAATCAAAATCTTTTTCGCTTCCGATACTTTCTCCTCATTCCCTCCAGACGTCATGTAGAGAAAACCGCCATACAAAATAACCATCACGGCTATTATCCCGAGAAACCCCAGCGCGGCTCTAATAATTCTCGCCACCGTTAAACGGATGTCGGCAGTTCCCAGCCCGGTGGCAGCGCCATAATTTATTCCCAAATCATTGGAACTAATAAGGCCGGTATCGGCAACGCCTGCGTTGGTCTGGGCCAGCGTCCCGCGCGCGAAAAAAAATCCCGCCCCCACCGCCAAGAGAGCGAACAAAAAGCCTATTCTCAAATTATGCGCGGCTTTATTCACAAAATTATGGACTATTAGCCCGTAAATTCGTCAAACACGTCTTTTGATCAGTTAAACTCGCCGTCCCATCGCAACAAAAAGGCGCCGTGCCGGCGACCGCCGCGCAACACTGGTTCGGGCGCTGATCGTCGCAGACTAACGATGATTTCGTCGCCGGATCAAATCCGAGCGGACCCTTGCCGGGATAAAAACAATTAAAATGAACGTCCTCAACCTGTGAATCAACCGTCGGAAAATAGTAATGGCGCGCCGTATCAACAAAAGGACAATGCTCCAGCCGCGTCAAAGTGGTGCCGTTTAATAAGTCAAACGATACCCTGGGCACGCGGCAGAGCGGCTCGGCCGGCGCCGGCTGTTCTTCCACACCAATCGCGTACATAGGGTCGGCTAACATGCGCTTGCTGAATACCAAGCCAAAATCAGCGTTAGCGGGAATATAGTCGGCGTCTACGCCGGGGAACACCCGCTGAATATACGGAGCGGTTAAATCAACCTTATCGTTCAATGTAAAACCCCAAAAATAGTTATCCGGCATTTCTTGCCCGGGAAAAACCGAAGCTGTACTGCTCGCCGCCTGCACTCGGCCGTCGCTATTGCCGTCAAGAGCGTTACCGGCCAAATCCATCGCTCCGGAAAAAGGCGCCGCTTCAAAAGAATTGACGGAAAAAGTTGTCGCCGCCTTCAAAAGAATTTTGTAATCATCATGGTCGCAGTTCGCCCCGGCCAAATCGCACACCGGCAGACAATAAATCTTGCCGCCGCAGGCATTATCGCCGCACTCTTTGCTCGGCGTAAATTCTAATGTCCGATAGCCGTTGGTCAAACGAAAGGTGCCAACTGGCAGACCGCTCTTCCCGCTTTTTAAAAAAATATTATTCCCGCGTAAAGCATAATAACCGGCGGCAGTTGAAACAAACGCCCCCTGTAAGCCAATCGGGTCTATCGCTTCGCTAAAATCAATCTGAATAGCGCTATTTTTTGCTTCGGTCGCGCCGGCCGACGGAAAAACACTGCTAACCCGAGGCGGAACAGTGTCAAGCGCGGTGTCAGTGGTAAAATCCCATTCGTATAAATCACGACCGGCCGGCCGGCCTTTAAAAATAGACGGGTTGCCGTTATTTGGATCATTTATAGTAATACCCTTGCCAACATGAACACGATAGGGAATTTTGGCAGTCGGAGAATCAAGAGTATCGTAAGGACGAATAACAATCGTATACAATTTTCCACTCTCATAGCTTGCCAAAATGGCCGCCCCGCGTATAATTTCGTTTGTGTCAATTCGCGCGAGAGTGATATAGTCCGCTCCGCTTTTAATTTGGTCGCAATCCGTTTCCCAATTCATCCCGGTGCCCTGATTCAGACAGTCGCCATAGATTGGATTACCGTCGCTACCTTTGCTCTGGTTGCTGTTAATAATGAAACTATTCGGATTTATCGGTTTGCGGAACGTAACCGCGATCTTCGTGTTGCGCGAAACGTCTTTCTGATTGCGGCCCGGATAATGATCTTTGATCACAGAGCCTAACGCGCCGGAACCGCGAAAATTATCCTCGACCGGCGCGGTCAGCCCGGCGCCGCCCTCCGAACCAATAAGACCACTCAAACCCAGAAGCCGCATGACGAAAAGCACGATCGCGTACGCGCTCAAAATAATCCCGAGACCGATGGAAGCATTAACGAGAATCTTTTTCGCCGAAGCCACCTGCTCTTCATTGCCCCCGCTTGTCATGTACAAAAAACCGCCATACAGAAAAAGAACTATAAGCACCAAGCCGAGCAACCCGAGCGCCGCCCGGATGATATTGGCGATAATCAGACGAATATCAGTGGCGGGAAGTCCGAGCGGCTGTTGGATAACAGCGATACCCTGATTCAAACTGCTATCGGAAGCCGCGATACTCTGCGCCGCGGCCGGGTGAAGAGGAACTGTTAAAAAATAAAAAAACACCGCTAAAATCAACCAGAACCTCGCGGTGGTTTTTATTTCGCGACCGTTTCTCTTATGTTTAAGGCTCCATTGAAGCATGGGACAATGGATTCAACAACACCTCCTTGGAACACCCAAGGAGTTTAACGACTAAATTTCTTTTTGAACGTATCTTCCGGCAATCGGCCAATCTTTTTCAGATAGGCCATCTTTTCCGCCACCGCTAAACGATGCAAGGCGCTTTTACGGCGGACGTTCCGGCTTTTTTCTCCCGCAAAAAATTGCGTTTTTTTCACTTGCAATACTTTGCCGGACTGCTGCCAGATTTTTTTGACCCGGCGCATGTACGCTTCAAACGATTCATTTTTTCTCCGCTTGATTCCTGCCACAATTCCACATCCGTTTCTTAAATAAATTTATAAGCAAATACCTTATCAGTATAACGCTAAAAATGCTTGCCGTCAAACGCTTTTCTTTTCCCCTCTCTCCCCCTGGCCATTTTCCATTCCCAATTTTTTTCTAATAATTTGTTCCAGTTTTTTCTGGTCAACAATCTCCTGAACACCCGACTCCATATCGCGGATAATAACCGTCTTGTCCTGCACTTCCTTCTGCCCTAAAATCACCACATACGCCACTCCCAGATTGTTGGCCGATTCAAGCTGTGTCTTAAGGGAATTCTTAAAAAAATTAAACGCTATCCGGATGCCGCTCTCCCGTAAATTGGTAATAATTTTAAGCGCCTGACGTTTCGCTTCGTCGCCTAATTGAGCGAAAAAAATACTAAATTTCGGCTCGCTCAAAACAATTTCGTTTTCTTTATTATAGGCTTTGAGCGCTGAAATCGCCCGCTCCAGCCCAATCGCTACGCCCGCGGCCGGAGCCGGACGGCCGCCTAGTTGCTCAACCAGCAAATCATAGCGCCCGCCGCCGGCCACCGCGCTTTGCCCGCCCAAACTCGGCGAAACAGGCTCGCCGGCCGAGCCTGGTTCGCGAGACTGGTCATCGGCTTCCTGGCTCTCCGGCTTATTTAAAACCGGATACATCTCAAAAACCGTGTGCGTGTAATAGTCAAGCCCGCGCACCAAAGTCGGCGTCAACATATACGGAATCGCCAACTCGTCCAAATACTCCAAAACTTTCATAAAGTAACTTTTTGAATCTTCGGTCAGCCAATCCACAATTTGCGGCGCCCCTTCTTTCACCGGCTGACAACCGGCCTCTTTGCAATCCAAAAGCCTAAGCGGATTCTTGGCTAGTCTGGCGCGGCATTCCTCGCACAGGTAGCTGCGCTTACTGCGATAGTAGCTGGTAAGTTCGTTGATATAGCGTTCGCGCTCCTCCGGAGCGCCGATGCTATTGATAGCCACTGTTACGGGAAGCCCGATATCTTTAAAAAAGCTATACGCCACTAAAATAAGCTCGGCGTCGGCCGAAGGGTCTTTGGCGCCGAGCGTTTCAAAACCGGCTTGAAAAAACTCGCGGTAACGCCCGGCCTGCGGCCGGTCATGGCGAAACATCGGCCCCTGGTACCATACTTTGACCGGCTGGGTCATATTCCACATACCGTTGCCAATATAAGCGCGCGCCACCGAGGCGGTCGCTTCCGGACGCAAACATACCCGCGATCCATCGCGATCTTCAAAACTGTACATTTCCTTGTCAACCACGTCCGTTCCTCGCCCGATGGAACGCACAAACAGGCTGGTTTCTTCCAGGAGCGGAGTTTCAATGCGCCCAAACTGAAAATATTCGGCCAAATTTTCCACGGCATGCGACATCAGTCTCCAATATTTTTCTTCCTTGGGCAAAATATCATGCATTCCCCGAAGAACGCTGTATGTCTTTTTATTGCTTTTCTCAACCACCGTGGTAGCCGCAGATGCTTTCCCGCCCGAGGCCGGCCCGGAGCCTAGGCGGGCGGAGCCGCCTTTAGCGGATTTTTCTTTCAAAGCTGACGCCGTTTTTTTTATCATTTTATTTTTCTTAGTTTTCATAAAATATTAAAGAGCTTTTATAGATTAAAGCCGGGTGCCGCGAATGTTTGGATGCGCGCTACCGGCCAACCGCGAAACCAGGCCCGGCCGACGATAGCATCCAAATTGACCGGCCCGAAGCGGCGGGAATCATAACTATTCGGCCGGTTATCGCCAAGCACAAAATATTCCTGATCGCCAAGAGTGGTTATCTCCTCGCCGGCCGTCGCCAAATCTTTCGGCAAATATGATTCCTCCACCGCCACCCCTTCCGGATATTCCGGATTATAAATCGTCACATGGCCTTCAGAAATTTTTATACGCTCGCCGGGCAAGCCGACCACCCGTTTCAAAAAATATTCCTTTGGATTACCCGGATAATGAAACACCACTACCTCGCCGCGCGCCGGAGCGCGAAAACGATAGCTCAACTCATCCACAATCAAGTATTCATGGTCGTAAAAATTCGGCTCCATTGAAGCGCCCTTCACATAAAACGGCTTAAACAGAAAATACCGAATAAGCCCAATGGTGAGCGCCGCCAAGAGCCCAACTTTAATAAGTTCTATTATAAAAATGCCGAACGCCTGAGCGCGCGAATTTCCCGGCGCCACTTCCGCCCCTGAAGCCGGCTTGAACTCAAACTGACCGATGTTTCTATTTTCAGTCATAGCATAGTTAATTACACGGTATTTCCACGTTGAGTATACCTTATTATTACATCTTTGGCAAATAAATCCCCCGACGGGAGCATCGGGGGATAATTGTGTGGCCCGCCGCGGGGGACGCGCTCATGTGGGCATGCCAAGAGTTGAACTTGGGACCTCTACATTATCAGTGTAGCGCTCTAACCAACTGAGCTACATGCCCTTATAAATTGTACTTGTTGTTTAAGTTTTACCAACCATGGTTCAACTCTGTGGGCGACAGAGGAGTTGAACCTCTGACCTTCACAATGTCAATGTGACGCTCTAACCAACTGAGCTAGCCGCCCCTAAATTTTTCTTTTGATTACTGGAATAAATGAACCAACAAACCAACTGCCTGCCCGCCTCTGGCGGGAGCTAATTGCCCTAAATAGGTAGGGACAGTATATGAAAAAAAATGAATAAAGTCAATGGTTTGTTAAATTTGGCGCAAATTAGCCAAAAATACCCTGCCGCAAAAGGCTCCTTCTTGACAAAAACCCTAAAATGTGCTACAATGGCTTGTTTAGCATCTGTGGAAACGGCCTTATTCAGGTCGATTTCTCGGAGCTAAAACCCTGTGCCATTAGGGCATTGGGAAACGCACTTTGAAAACAAACGTCCTTGGAGGACCAAAATGCCGTCGCGCAACGGTCGCAACATCAACCTCATCAATATCGTGATCTTCATCACGATCATCCCGATCCTCGCTTTTACCTGTCTCGGCCTGTTCCTGGTGAACCGAACCGAGCCCGTCGTGGAGGCGACGGAGAAACAAGGGTACGCCGACGTGGTCATCACCGGCCGGACGTGGTTTCTCGTCGGCTTCCGCGGGTGCGGAGGCGACGACGCCGTCAAGTTCGACGCGCAGGCGACGAACGCACTCGGCCGGCGCGTCGACCTCATTCTGTGCACGGGCTTCTTCAAAGGAGTCACTGTCCGCACCGAATGAGGTGGTTCGTTTCAAAATGCAAAGCCCTCGACTTCGGTCGGGGGCTTCACATTTTTAGACAAATAAAACTCCGCTCTTACGCGGAATTTTTAATCAGTTTAAATTAGTGTCAATAACTGCCTTCCACTAAACCTTTCAAAAATGCCAGTTCTTCGGGGGTGCCGATTTTATGTTTCCTAAATAACTCCACCACCTTCTCTTTAAACTGGCCATCCTTTTTATATTTTTTGTCCAATCTATTAAAAATATCCGAGGTATAATCAGCTAATTTTTCATCAATATAAACTTTCAGGTCATAATTTACCTCACCAAGTCTTTGTTCAACGTGGCCGAGTCCTTGCTCAACCTTTTCAACTCTTTTCTCTAGACGATCAACACTTTCCTGCGAAGCCGCGTGATCTTTGATAAAACGAACAATCTCTAAAATTTCTTGGGTATCGCTGGTATATTTTTTGGACATAAACTTCTTCTTAATAACGAGTCTATTATTTCACTCTTTGGCCGCGGCGTCAAGCAGTCATTTCCGGGCCATTTTCCTCACAATCCCGCGCTCCGCGTCCACTTCCACCATGTCGCCGTCTTTGAATACTTTAGTAGCGATTTTGGTGCCGATGACGCAGGGTTTGCCGAGTTCGCGAGAAACAATGGCCGCGTGGCAGGTGATGCCGCCTTCGTCGGTGACGATGGCGGCGGCGCGTTTCATGGCCGGCACCATGTCAGGGTCGGTCATGGAGGTGACGAGAATTTCCCCGGGCAATAAATTCTGCACCTGATACTCCATCAATATCAAACGCGCCGGCCCTTTAGCGTAGCCTTTTTGGGCGATATTTCCCTTAATTTCGCTGACTGGTTTATTTTGCAGGGCCAACAAATCCTGCACGAATGTTTTGGCTGGCTCCCCGCTCCCCTCTTTTAGCCGGCTACCTTTTAACAGACAATAATAATACTGCAGTCGGGATTTAATAATATTTTGAAAGCGGCTATTTACTTTGCCCGTTCGCAAAACTGCCGACATTTCAAAGCTGGTTAGCTGGCGCAACGAAACCACATCGACGCCAACGCGATTGGCAATTTCCTGAAACAGCGGATAAGACCAAAGCAGAGCCTTGCTCATCGCCGCTTTGCGGCTTTCATTGATACAGTTTATCTCTTTAAAAAAATTTATGAAGCTCAATTCGGAAGGATTAAATTCGTACTTTCTAAACAGTTTCTTTTTCTCCTCAATTACGGAGCGGGGGCGTTTTTTTAATTCCGTTAATTCGTCCGCCGCGCTCGCATCTTTAACGGCTTCTCTTACTAAATTCAAGGCTAAATCCAAATTAAGCGGCTGGACATGATGATTGACCGGCACCCAATTAAAATCTTTAGCGTAGCTTTCAATCTGCGCGTACAATTGCGGATGGAAACGGCCGAGCTGTTGGATAATTTCTTCGTTGGATTCGCTCATCAATGCCGCCAGAGCTTTTTCTTTAATGGATTCGGAAATAGACAGCAAGGCCAGGCGGTCTTGGACATAATCGCTGATGGTGTCCGAGGCGATAAGCCTAGACAAATCTTCTTTAGAAATTTTGAAACTAATCTTCCGGGGCAACAAAGCCGCCAGAGCGTCGCTAAAAATTTTAGGCAGAGGGTAAAAACCAAATTTAGCCTGATACAAGACGCCGAATTTTTTTAACAGCCGGAGCAATACATTTTTGTTTGCTTTGGCTAAATCGCGATAGTAAAGAGAACGGCAAAATTTTAATAAATCCTCATCAATTTTTCTGAATAATCTAGGTAATCGGAAAACAAATTTTTTGTCTGACAATTTTTTATCCAGATACTTTTGAACAAAAAATATTATTTTCCAGATCATAATATACCGACGTTAGTTGCTGATCGGTGACGGAAATCCAGCCGTCCAAGGGCAATTTAAGTTTTTCGTTGGCATTTTCTTTAAGGCCGCGAACAAATTGCTCCATGTAAAAAGGCATTCTAATGCCGGCTGAAATAAATTTTTCCCAAGCCATATAGTATAGTTAGAGAAATCACGTCTTTATCTCACCCACCTTTGCCCATTTTGGCAAACAAAAATCGTCCCATCAGCGATAAATAGAATGATCGCCGACATCAATAAAACCAATGATACCTTTATCAATAAACTCAAAAAGTACGCGGTGCGAAAATGTTAAAGAAAACGACCAGCGGCCACGGGGGTACCCTTTGAGCTTGTGAGGTTTGAGCCGAGGATCAAAACAATTAGCCTTAAATATTGCTTCACGTTCAGCAATAATTTGTTTATACGCCAGTGGCAACGCCTTAAGCGAACGCAGGAAGCGGGAAGAATAACGAATCTCCTTAATCCTGGGCATAGAGCAATGGGTTCAACCCATTAAATCCGTCAACGATCCTTTAAGCGTTTTTAAAGTCCCCGCCCTTTTTTCTGCTTTGTAGATGCGAATTGCTTCCTCGGCATCTCTCTCTTCCATAAACTGGCGCAAAGCAACACGAACGAGTTCGGAGTTAGTCATTTGCTGCTGTTTAGCAATTTTTTTTGCCTGCTTCGCCATAGCCGGCGGAAGGGAAATGGTAACGATGGTTGAGGTGCGCATAAAGTTATTACTTAGTAATACAAAGTGATACTACCACGACACCAACCGTCCGTCAAGAGGGCGCGGCTTTAGCAAACAAAAAAAACCCACCAAGACGGTGAGTCTTTTTTAACCATGGACCACAAGGGGTTCATGGCCTTAACAACACAGAGTGACAAAAACGCATACTATCTACCTTACATCACTAAAACCTTGCGGTTCTAGCATGTTCGACGGAAATCATAGTCTTTCGACTAAGTATCTCCAGAAAGGAGGTGATCCATGAGCAGCTTCCGCTACCCATGCCTTGTTACGACTTCACCCTAGTCACTGACCCTGCCTTAATCCCCCGAAGGGGGACTTTGGGCATTGCCAGCTCCCGTGGTGTGACGGGCGATTATCTTCTAGAAACTTAGAATTGATGTTCCCATCGTGCCTGCGGATTTCCCGCACACGACGAGCTCTAATGCATTTTCTGCTTAAGATTATAGATCTTTCTAAGACCGGAATTCTTCAAATGATCATTGTTTATAACCATTTCCATAATCTGACAAAAAATTTCAAAGTCACGGCTCTTTGATCGTAATCGCAAAGAGTTACTTCTGAAAAATGGAATAATTATTTTCTGCAAATCTTTTCTATTGGCGACTTCGTAGCGATAACAGTCTTGATGATTGGCGCGTTTATCTTTTTGAAAATAAACATTGCCACAACCAAAGAATTTTTTCAAATCATAGAGAATCTTTTTGTCTTTCTCAATGAGTTTGAGGTAAAACCTCGGTTCAACTTTTGTTCTTCGCTTAACTTCTTTGGACGCATCCGGATTTTTTACATAAGCTGTAAAACTTCCTTCTCCGTCCGTGAGACCAACGATATAGTTAGCAGATATTTCTTCCATATGACTAGAGTGAATCCTTCCTTCGACACAATATCGAAGTACTACGATTCAGCTGACTTCTTACGCCGCGTAAGTTGCATTACTTGATTACACCATAATAATCAAGACGACGTAAGATCTCCTAGGGTCATATATTATTCATTTCCGGACATTCCACTCAAGCCTGTTCAATGTATTTTCCCCTTGCTCACCGCCGATTCAAAGGTCAATACGGCTTTTCTATGATTGGACTATCTTTTGCCTCGAGATCCTTCGCCGTCTTCCTTGCGAAAGACGACTATCTTTTAGCTACGCTCTGCCGACAAGCAGAGGGAGAGACTTTAACTCTCTAGAATAATATACTGCCTAGCGCTTTTATTGTGAGTACAAGACCCGAGAACGTATTCAACGCCCCGTGGCTGATAGGCGTTTACTAGCGATTCCAA
>CAZHFX010000001.1:0-54914 GCA_964531745.1 uncultured Gammaproteobacteria bacterium | reverse complement strand
TTCATCTGGTCTAAAACCACGGTAGGATATTTATACTCCTCCGCCCAGTCAAAAGTTCGAAAATCGTTGAGCAGGGCGAGCCAGATTAAAAAATCGCCAAATTGGCGATTTTTTGGTAAAATGAAAATATATGAAATTGAATTTTATACCAAAAACCAGTTTGGGTAGATGGTCTGTGTGGTTACAGTCGTTTTTTTTGGTCGGTGTCGGTATTTCCGCATTGCTTGTCAACGGCCTCGGTCTATTGTCTTATGATAATCGCTGGTGGGATAGCACCATTCCAGTCATATTTTCCGCTTCCATCGTCGCTTTTGTGTTGGGTTTGAGAGCGATACGAAAATACAGGGAATCTTCTGTTCTCGTCTATATTTCAACCGGTATAGGCTTGCTCACAATCCTTTTTATCCCTCTGCACAGCTTATTTATCAGTGATTAATATATTTTAAATATTTTTATGAACGAATCAACGCAATACGCAGAACTTATTAAACCATCATGGTCGCCACCGAGCTGGCTTTTTGGTCCGGTATGGACTTTTCTTTATGTTTTAATCGCAATTTCCTTTGGCAAGGTATTTTGGATGGCTGCCAAAAAAGAGATTGCTTTGATTGTCGCTTTGCCTTTCGTCCTAAACTTGATTTTTAACTTTGCGTTTACGCCGCTGCAATTCGGACTCAAAAATAATCTTTTGGCGGCGATAGATATTTTGTTCGTTCTTGGCACGCTTATATGGGCAATGGCGGCTATTTATCCGCACGCCCGCTGGATTACATACATCCAAATTCCGTATTTGCTCTGGGTGTCGTTTGCGACAGTTTTGCAACTAACCATTACTTATTTAAATAGATAGACGGCACGCCAGTTTCACTGGCACGAAATTCGGCGGCGGCGGAAAAGCGAGGGCGGGCAAAAATTCCTTCCCCCCCAACCCCCTTCCTTTTTGCCCGCCTCCGCCAAAGGCGAACAGGCGATCTAAAAGTTTTTCAAAATTCAGTGTTCGGATTTTCGCTAAAAAAAGTTCGGATTTCGTTCAGCGTTCGGAGCAGATATTTTAACTTCAAAGTAGCACGTCGGTAGCGTCCACCTAACCTAACCGCTTTGACGCTAAGCGCCAAGTGTTGCGTTAGATTCTGAAATCAAATTTACAAATAATGAAATAGAATATAATTGGGTGCTGGACAATATGCGGCATAACCGGCCTTGAGTTCACAGCATTGACAAATCATAAAAAATAAGTAAAATAGAACAGTCGCGCGTTCCGCGCAGATTTACCAACGAAGCCTCATCCGAGGCGATGGAGTCGGCAATGACCGAACTGGAAAAACTCACCGAGGCCAGGGAGTGGCTGAAAAAGAGGTTCGCCGGGTTCGTACCGCTCATCGTCATCACGGCGGGTTCGGGGCTTGGCTGGCTCGCCAACCTCCTGAAGGGCAAGCATTCGTGCAAGTTTTCCAGCGTCCCGCACTGTCCGGTTGCCCGCGCCACCGGCCACGCTGGACGCCTGTGCTGGGGCAAGCTGGCGGGCATTCCGGTCGTCATCCTGCAGGGTCGCGTGCACTACTACGAGGGGTTCACGATCCATGAGGTCGTGTTCCTCACCCGGCTCATGATCATGATGGCGAAGGGCAAGCTCTTCTTCATTCTCACTCACGCTACCGGAGCCGTGACGCGGAACCTCGAGGCCGGCGATATCGTCGCCGTGCGCAGCCATATCGCTTCGGACTGCCCCGACCCGACGGCGGGGCCAGACGCGAAGGAGCTCGGCACCGAGTTCCAGCCGATGGGCGACGCGTACAGCCCGCGCCTGCTGGCGCTCGTCAAGCGGTGCGCCCTCAAGGTGGGCGTGACACTCCACCGCGGCGTGTCCTACTTCAAGCCGGGGCGCACCTACGAGTCGGAAGCCGAGGGCGAGATGATGCGGCGGGTGGGAGCGGACGTCGCCACGATGTCCACCATCCCCGAAGTCACCGCCGCCGTCCACATGGGCGTGAAGCGCGACGAGAAGGGTCAGAGCCCGTGCGGCGTCACGGCCGAAGTTGAGGTGCTGGACCTCGCTTTGGTCACCGACATGGTGGCCGGCCTGCGCCAGACGAGCGTGCCGCTCTCGCACCAGGAGGTGCAGATGGTCGCCAACCAGATGAAGAGGCGGTTTGGCCGGCTGGTCATCGAGACGGTGGCGCAGATCGCGCGCCTCTGCCGCTAGGCGCGAAGTTTCCATCACCAAGCGACCCCCGGTGTGCCACTGGAAGGCACCGGGGTAAAAGGAGAAGTGCAAAACTTCCAGTCTCTCTAAAGCAACTCATTCACCGGCTGGCGGATTGGGTTGTTTTTATTTATCTATTTTTATAATCCGGCACTTTATTTCTTTCCCCGCCAATTTTATTATTATCTCTTCGCCGGCTTTGTGTCCAATGAGCGCTGACCCAAGAGGGGAGAGGTGCGAAATAATCCCTTTTTGCGGGTTAGTTTCGGAAGAGCCGAGAATTCGGTAGGTTTTTTCTTTTCCGTCATTTTCAACGGCAACCGCGTGTCCGATTTGAACGGTATCAGTTTGCTGTTCCGGTGTAATGATAGCGGCTTGATTTATTTGTCGTTCCAGGTTAAGAATCCCGTCATTGATGCCCCGCAGGCGCCCTTTGGCCAACTGATATTCGGCATTTTCCGAGAAATCGCCCAGTTCAGCCAGCCGCGCGACTTCGGCGGCGGCCTGGGGCTGGCTGGTTTTGAGCCGAGCTAATTTATTTTTGAATTCGGCCAGTTTATCCGTTGTCATAAGCGGATCGGGGGCCATTTGACTGAATTTTCCCGGTTTTCTATAAGGAGTGCGCATGCCTTATATACTAGCATTTTTTTATTCTTTGGCAAACCGATGAACGCGGTGTTGTTGAATTAGGGATTTTTTGTTAGAATACTTCTACGCTCAAGAATTATTTTTAACCATAAAATCTATGGAAAATAAGAAGCTTTTTTTCGCTATCAAACTTTTGGCGATAACCGGTATCGTTTTAGCCGGTTATTTGCTGGTGGAGCAGTTTATGCCAGCCACCGCTTTCCGGCCCTGTACCATCAATAGCACGGTGAATTGCGATGCCGTTATTTCCGGCCCGATTGCTAAAATATTTGGCATCCCGACCCCGCTGTATGGTTTATTGGGTTACATCGGCATACTGCTGGGAGCGATTTTTTTCAAACGGAAATTAATTTTAGGTTTAGCAATTTTTGGCGCGCTTTTCTGCCTGTGGATTTTTTATAGAGAAATTTTCCAATTGCGCGTCATTTGTCCGGTCTGTATTCTCTGCCAAATAGTGATGCTTTCAATTCTGGGTTTAGCGGTGGCCGCGAATGTTAAAAATAAAATACCACCGCCGTCTGCGGCCTGATTTTTATGCTGGCGATTTTGCTTGTTACTTTCGGTTCGTGCCTGGCCGAGTTTTCTGGTTCAATCGGGAAACATGAAGTAGAGAGCGGGCGGCAAAGCCTTTTTTTGATGGGGTTTCTTCAGCTTTTCGCCGGCGTTTTGATATTTTCAATATTGATTTTTTTAAAACCAAGTCTGTTTGTTTTCAGCTGGTTTTCGCTCCCCACTTTTATTGCGCGCGCCATTCTGGAAGTTGTTTTGGCGCATATAAGCATTATGGCCATTACCACAGCCGATCGGAGCACTTTTAGTTTTATACGTTTGGGCACCGTGCCTCTGCTTTTTATAGCTGACATTGCCCTGGGCTTTCATCTTCGTCCGACCCAGTTTGTCGGTTTGGCGCTTCTTGCTATTACTTTATTGTTGATTTTTGTCGCTCCTTCTGTCAGTAAGAAGGGAATGGGGTTAGTTAGTTTGAGCATGATCATGGCCGCGGCCACTATTTCGCTGTATAAGTATAACATCTCTCGTTTTAATTCGGTATTAGCTGAGCAATTTATCATTTATCTAATTATACTGGCGTATTTCTTTATTCGCGTTTGTTGGCATGATGGCCGGCACTCTTTACGGCTGTTTATGAAACCGCTGTATTTGTTGCAAGCGGCCGCCCAGGGGTTGGGCGGCGTGGCCGAGAGCTACGCTTATTCCTTGGCTCCGGCGTCTGCTGTATTGACTGCCAAGCGATCTTCGGCGGTTATGTTCGCCATCGCATCCGGTTCGTTATATTTTAAAGAACGGCATATCTTGATAAAATTGGCCATCCTTATTTTGTTGGTTGGAGGGTTAATTCTGCTGGCGCTATAGTTTTGAGCGGTGATTTGGCAAAATATAAATAAAGTGTTATGTTTACTGGCATTATCGGCGCCACGGCGCTGGTTAAGAAAAATGAGAAACAAAAAAATGACGGCGGCGGCCGGCTCGCGGTCGTGAAACCGCGCGGTTGGCGTGTAAAGACTGGAGAAAGCGTGGCGGTGAACGGGGTCTGTTTGACGATAATTAGCCTTAGCCGCGGTTTGAATTTTGCGTATATGCCGGAAACCGCGGCGTGTTCAACTATTGAAAATTTACAAGCGGGCGAAGTGGTTAACCTAGAACAAGCGTTGCGATTAAACGACCGGTTGGATGGGCATATAGTACAAGGACACGTTGATACAATCGGTGATATTTCATCGTTCAGCGAAGACGGCGACTCTCATGTTTTGAAAATAACCCCGCGCGACCCGGGTGTGTTGCGTTGGGTGGTTGAGAAAGGGTCGGTGGCGGTTGATGGTATTAGTTTGACCGCAGTGAAAGTGGCGGGTAGCTGGTTCACCGTTAATATTTTGCCTTTTACGTGGCAAGAAACAAACCTTTCCACCAAGAAAGCGGAGGATAAGGTAAATATTGAAGTTGACGTGTTAGCAAAATATGTAGAAAAAATGTATGCAGGTAAAAAATAAAGAGAAAATTATTTTTGACGGACGCGGATTAAAGGTGGGCCTGGTGGCGGCGCGTTTTAATACGGATATAACGAAAGGATTAACCGCCTCGGCGTTGCGGTATTTGGCGGAATGCCGTGTCGCGAAAAAAAATATCGTCGTCGTGTCGGTGGCTGGCAGTATGGAAATTCCCTATGCTCTCCAAAAATTAGCCAGCGTCAAGCGATTTGACTGTTTGGTCGCGCTGGGATGCGTGGTGAAAGGGGAAACTCCCCACTTTGATTATGTCTGCAAGACCGCTCAAGAAGGTGCGCTCCGCGTGTCGCTTGATTTTCATATTCCCGTAGGCTTCGGGGTTATTACGGTTAATAGTTTAGAGCAGGCGAAAGCGCGGGTGCATTCAGGCGCCGATGCGGCCAGCGCCGCTTTAGAATTGGCTTTGCTGTAAAAGCTGATTTGGATTTGTTTACTCGTATCTTAACGCTTCAATCGGATTCAACGACGCGGCGCGGCGGGCCGGATAAAACCCGAATATAATGCCAATTAGCGCGGATACGCCAAAGGCCAGCGCCACCGAACGGATGGATACGCTGGTCGCGATGCCGGCAAATTGCGACACGCCAAACGAAATCAACCACCCGAGGGCGACGCCGATTACGCCACCGATGAACGTGAAGGAAACGGCTTCAATCAAAAATTGCAGACTGATGTCGCGTCGCCGCGCGCCAATCGCTTTGCGCAGTCCGATTTCGCGGGTGCGTTCCGTCACCGTGGTCAGCATCATGTTCATGATGCCGATGCCGCCGACTACCAGCGAAATTCCGGCGATGGATGCCAAAAATAACGTGAATGTTTGCGTGACTTGCGTCAGTGCCCCCAAAATATCTGCTTGTGATACTACGGAAAAATCCGGAGCGTCCGGTTCAACACGATGTTTTATCGCCAGTTGCGTCGTAATTTCCTGTTGCACCAGTGGCATCAATTCTTTTTTCGCGACACTCACTCCGATGGTGGACAAAAAATCAACCCCGGCTAGAATTTTTTGCATGGTGGCAAGCGGCACGAATACCACATCGTCCGGGTTGAAAAATCCGGCGCTCCCTTTTGGCTGAAGCACGCCGATCACGCGAAAATTGACGCGATTGATGCGCACGGTTTTGCCTAACGGGTCATCCTCGCCAAAAAGATCGCGCGCCACAGTCGGCCCTAACACAGCCGTCTTGGCAAGCGAACGACTGGACGTTTCCGCGATAAACGAGCCGTTACCGACAATAATATTGCGCGCTTCAGCATACGTCGGTTCCACGCCAATCACCGTAGAATTTGTATTATTGCCGGCTTCCGACGTTAATTGGAAGCGCCGGTTTAACTCCGGCGATACGGCCGCGACGCCGGCTATATCGCGCAATACGGCGATGTCCTCATTTTTTAATGACTGCGCCGAGCCGCGACCCGACGAAACCACGCCGCGGCCGGGCTGGATAAATCCGGGCATGATAGTTAATAAATTAGAGCCGAGCCCCTCAATGCTGGATTGAATGGTTTTTTGCGCTCCCTGTCCGATAGACACCATGGCGATGACCGAGGCAATACCGATGATGATGCCTAAAATCGTGAGACCGGAGCGGACTTTATTCGCGGACAGCGATGTATACGTTTCTAATGCGAGATCGTGCGGTGTCATACGCGTCGTTGATTATTTTTTTTATCTTCCACAATAGCGCCGTCGCGGATGATAATAACACGTTGCGCGTATTCCGCAACAGACGGTTCGTGCGTAATAAGCACCACCGTCCGTCCGAGCTGTTCGTGCAAACGTTGAAAAGTCGCCAGCACTTGCTCGCCAGTTGCGCTGTCTAAATTTCCGGTCGGCTCGTCGGCTAAAATAAGAGACGGATCGTTCACGAGCGCGCGCGCTATGGCGACACGCTGTATCATGCCGCCGGACAGCTGGTTAGAACGATGTTCCCAAAAAGATTCTGGAAAAGCCGCGTCACGCAGTGCGCGTTCCGCGCGCGCCGCGCGTTCCGCCTTCGGTGTGCCTCCGTATACTAGAGGGAGCGTAACATTGCGCAAAACGCTGGCGCGCGTCAGCAGATTGAATGATTGAAATACAAAGCCAATTTTGCTGACGCGTATGCGCGCGAGTTCATCATCGTTCAGGCGCGACACATCATTGCCGTTGAGTTCATATGTCCCGGACGTTGGCGTATCCAGACAACCTAGAATGTGCATCAGGGTGGATTTACCGGAGCCTGATGGCCCCATTATGGCCACAAATTCTCCATCATTCACTGTAAAACTAACGTTTTTTAGAGCCTGGAACTCCGAATCATCTCCGTTCCGGTAGCTTTTTGTGACATTGGTAATTTTGATCATAACTAATTTCGGCTGCCGCCGCTCACACCGCGAAATGATCCGCCGCCAGTTTGGAATAGGCTCGGCGCGGCCGGCGCGGTTTTAGCAGATGCCGCCAGGATAGTTCGGACCACTATTTGGTCGCCTTCCTTTAAACCGGAGGTAATCTCGGTATCAGTATCGTTGGTAAGGCCAATTTGGACTAGACGCCGCTTCGGCGGAACGGCCGATGGCGCGTTTCGGTTATTTTTACCTCTAGCGAGAGGGGCGTCAAACATTTCAACGTAGTGAGCGCCATCTTGCGTTTTTATGGCGCTGTTCGGCGCCATAAGCGTGTCTGGTTTTGTATCAGTGATAATCGCGGCGCTGACGCTCATGCCCGATTTGACGCGTTCATCTTGCGTGTCAAAAATAATTTTTACGTTATAACTAACCACCCCTTGCGCCACCGTGCCGAGGGTATCAATTTCGGCCACTTTGCCGGTAATTTTCAAATCGTCAATGGCGTCAAAAGTGACGGCGGCTTTTTGTCCGATTTTAATTTTAGCGGCGTCAACTTCATTGAAAGATATTTGCGCCATCTGTTGCGTCGCCACGAGGGTGGCAAGAGCCGAGGCAGCGCTTGCTTGGTCGCCTAATTTGACGTAGAGTTTGGCGATAACCCCGGCGATAGGGGCGCGCACGGCATAATCAGCGAGAGCGGATTTGGCATCAGCGAGAGCGGCTTCCCGCTGGCGCACATTTAATTCCGCTGACCGTATATCAAGCGCGTCTACCCCCGATTTTAACTTTTCCAGTGATTGGGTTTTTTCCGTGATGGTTCGATCGGCGGCGATAATGCTTTGTTGGTCAGTTTCAATGGTTCGTTTGGCGGAAAGAAGACTGGCGACGTGGGTATCGGCTTTGTCGGTATAGCTATTCAAAGCGGTGAGATGAGTATCAGCGAGGGCGCTGGGTTTTTGATTATGTTCGGTGGTCCGGTCTTCGTAGAATTGAATCAAATTGGTAATGCTTTTGACGGCCGCGTCAATATTTCTCGTCGTTTCGTATGTTTCCGCGATCACGGCTTCTATTTTCGTTTGGTCGGAAAACCGGCTTATTGTCTTATAGCCGTTAAAATTTTTATCATAAGCGACGCGCGCCGTTTGGTAGTCATTGTACGCGTTGTCATGATAAAGAGTTACTCCGCTATCGTAGCTTCGGACGGCATCGGCATAATAGTCAATGTTTGACTGGCTGGGAGAATAATTTGTTCCGAGCAGTATATTGCGCAAGCTGGTCATGATTCCCGGCAGGTCAAGGAAAGCGCTGGCGACGCTGTTGTAGCCGTCGTTATAGGTTTTAACCAAATCATCTTGAGCGGTTTGTTTTGTTTCTTTGGCTTGGGCCAGCGCATTTTCCGCTTGAGTAACGGATAGCCGGTCGGCCGGTTGAGTTAATTTTTGCAGAGACAGCCGGGCGCTTTCTAAATTCATTTCGGCGTCGCGCACGGTTTTATTGGCGTTTTCCGCGTCTAGTTGAGCCAAGATCGCGCCGGCTTTAACCGTTTGTCCTTCCTTGATGGGAAGTTTAAAAACATCGCCCGAAGCGCGGGGTTTCACATCCACTTGGTTTGAAGATGAAACTTGTCCGCTCCCATCAACAGTTATGGCAATTGTTCCTTTGGCGACTGTAGCGACAACATACCGCGGCGATTCTGCCGGCCTCAAAGAACGATAGGCTCCGTAGCCAATCCCTAAAATAATAATGCCAGTTATAATCACAGTGCTTTTCTTTTTGAAAATACTTAGAAAAAAGGCCATAGTTAGAGAAATTAATTGTCGGCCAAAACGGCACGCAGACAATCGCGGAAAGCGTTTGTTTTGATTGAAAACACGAATTATTCGTCTAGTATGTCCGTTTACGTGTTTTTTGTCAACGCGCGGTGGACAGGCGCGCTATATTGTGGTAGTATGCCGGCATATGACGCAGGAACTATTAAAAACAACGGTTTCAGGCTTTCAAACTCTAGGGGTAGCGCCCAAACTGCTGGAAGCGCTGACACGATTGAAGCTCATTACGCCCACGCCAATTCAACATCAGTCTATTCCCGTGGCTATGGAAGGCAAAGATATTGTCGGCATAGCGCAAACCGGAACAGGAAAAACGCTGGCTTTTGGTTTGCCGATGATTCAGCGTTTGGGTATTTATCACGGTCAGGGTTTGGTTTTGGTGCCGACGCGCGAGCTGGCTCTTCAAGTTGAGGAAACTTTGCAAAAAGTCGGGCGAAATATTGGTTTTAAATCGGCCGTGATCATTGGAGGCGCTTCAATGAATCAACAAATTCAGGCTATCCGCCGCCAGCCGCATGTGATTGTCGCCACCCCGGGGCGTTTAGTAGACCATTTGGAGCAGGGGACAATTAAGCTTAACCAAATAAAAATTGTGGTGCTGGATGAAGCCGACCGTATGTTTGATATCGGTTTTGCTCCGCAAATTAATCGGATTTTGAAATTGATTCCGAAAGAGGGTCGGCAAACGATGCTTTTTTCGGCGACCATGCCGCCGGAGGTGGTGAAAATGGCTGGAGCGCATTTGTCTTTGCCTTTGCGCATTGAAGTAGCCCCATCCGGCACGGCGGCTGCCAAGGTAGAGCAGGAAATTTTTATGGTGAGCAAAGAATTGAAGTTACAGCTTTTGGAAAAATTATTGAACGATTATAAAGGAACGGTGCTGGTTTTTTCTCGTACTAAACACGGCGCCAAGAAAATCGCGGTCGTGGTTCGGCATATGGGGCATCCGGCGGCGGAAATCCATTCCAATCGTTCGCTAGCCCAGCGGCGGGAAGCTCTGAATGGATTTAAAACTGGGAAATACCGCATTCTCGTGGCGACGGATATCGCCGCGCGCGGTATTGACGTAACCGGCATTGAACTGGTCGTGAATTATGATTTACCGGATAATTCCGAAGATTATGTGCACCGCATTGGCCGCACCGGCCGAGCCGGTTATGCCGGCCGGGCGGTTTCGTTCGCGACACCCGACCAGCGCGGAGATATCAAAAGCATTGAGCGTTTGATTCGTAAAACTCTGCCCGTTAAAGCTTTGCCGGTTTTACCGCCGCGCCGCCTGCCGCCCCCATCGCCTATGGGTAACCGGGAGCAAAGTCCATTTCATAGTCCAGGCCCGCGTCGCGGCGGTCAGGGTCAAGGGCATGGCGGCCGCGGGCGTTTTGATCGATCACGCCGAGGCCCGAAGAGATTCTAGCGCAACAGCGCTAGTGATTAATTAAATGAAAAATTATTTGTTCTAATTTTTTAGGTTCATCCGTGCCTATTCTGTACGTTTTACCATTTTTCAGTTTTATTTCAACTGCATCAAAACCAGAAACATTGTAAATCCACATCTTGGGCCAAAACCAAACCCTGATTCCCCATCCATAATACCAATGATTCCTTACGGTTTTAGCGGATACTATATCATTAAGTAAAAACCCTTTTTTATAAATACTGTAGCCAAATTTAATTCGTAAATATTTTTCATCAATAATTACTTGGAGTGACACAAAGGAAGCAAGAATAAATATGATTAATGCCATTATGGCAGTAACGGCAAAATTTGTGCCGGAGTAGTACGAGGGAGGTTCTGCCCGAGCTGTAATATAAGCCCAGGCGAAAAGTACCAGTACGACCAGTGTAACAGCTAGCATCAGGTAACTAATTTGAGTATGTTTGTATTTCATAAAATTGATATTGGTTTGATCCCAGAATCTAACGTATGTAATAAACTTCCGAAGTTTTTAACTTGTGTAGTTGAGAGGTCAGACATGGCTTCACGACTGCATGTGCCAAACTATAACGAAGTTTTAAATTTAATTTGTCTGGATGTAAAAGTTCGCGAAGGATTGTGTTGTCCCCAGCGATAAATTCTTCACAATTTTGTAAGTCTTTAATTATCATAGGCGAAATAATTTCAGCTAACTACCTTTATGCTAACTCGTTGAAAAATTGGCTAAAGTATGATAAAACTTTTTAAGAAATACGACTATAGCCATAGAGGGTATGGCCGGTGTTTATTTTATCAATAAAGATGGAGGGTGGCAATACGTTTGAAAGTTTGATGGGAGAATTGAGAATACCCAAATGAATTACCCTGCGCTCTTGGCGCAGGGTAATTCATTGAAGAATTTTTGCGTTTTTTTACTGGACAATCTGTCCCTTGCCTTGAGTAATTTTCTTGCCGAGAACGCGTGTGCGGATGAGATTAATCTTGCCGTTTTCAATAGCGGCGATGTCGCCGGTGATAGTTGAGTTTTTGGAGGTGATCTCCACGTTTTGGCGCGCGCGCGCGAAAGTAGTGGTAGAGTTTTCTAAAATGATTTTGGCATTGCCCCAGCTCCACGGCAAATCAGCAATTTCGGAGTTTTTGAGGACCAGCGTGTTTTCGTCGCCTACCATCGGGCTCCAGGCTTTGACCGCGGTATTCACTAGATGGATTTTCATATTGCGGTCCCAAAATTGAGCCGTCGTCTGCGAAAAACCGAATTTATCATCAACATAATACCCCGGGCGCAAATTTTCAAAGGTGGCGGTGGCGCCCACCCACGGATAAACAACGGAGAAGCCGACAGTAAGACCTTCGGTATCGTGGATAGTGACATTGCTGGTCGGGTAAATAGTGACACCCCATTCCGGCGCGACTGCGTTCGTGATTTTCAATTTTAAGCCGATGTTGCGGTCGTCATAGCCGGGGAAATTATAGGCGGTGATTTTCTTGGGGAATTGTTCGTTAATAATAGCGCCGCCGCTTAAACTTAAATTAAGGGCGACCCGCGCCGATTTATCAATAGTGACGTCCGCTTGATTGGCTACGCTCGCCGTAAACAAGGCTTTGTTAATAACCGCCTTGGCGTTGCCGGTGATTTCGTGATACACGTTGGCGTCGCCGTCGTTTTTGGCAACTTTTAGTGCGTTGATGTAAAGTTCAGAATAGTCGGCGAATTTCCAAACGATCCATGGGCTGAAGCCGGCTTCGGAATTTTTGATAATGACTTGAGCGTATTGCCCGGCGTCTAGACGCGGGACAACGCCGCCGGTATTGCGCTGTTCAAAATATGAGTTGGTAATGATAAGCTTGGCGTTGTCTTTCAAAGTAATATCGCCATTTTGGATATAGTGAGTATTTTTAATTTCTAGAATGTCCGTACCGCTCAATACGATCGGTTCGTTATGAGTGATTGTCCGCGCATATTGTTTTACGCCTAGAACGGCGGTTGGGGCAGTAATTGGGGAGGTGATGGCCGGACGAACCATCGCGCCGGTTGGCAAAAAAATTGCTGACAGAACCGGGGACGGTTTGATTATTTTTTTTACTGCGGTTTTACGCGCGACAACATGGGCGGCCGGCAGTTTGGCGGCGGATTTGCGGACGGTAGCGGCGAACGTTTCCGCGGGGAATGTTAACATTGCCGCGGCGCCAACGAGAAATAACGAACCAATTATTTTAGCGGTTATTTTTTTAGCTGTCATATTGAAACCGAATAAATACTTGAAAAACAGGGAATTATAGCATAATTTATCGTTTTTGTCAAGAGTTTGTTTTGATTTTGGCCATAAAATGGCTTAAACAAGGCAAAAATTGTTAGTTTTCTGTGGATAATTTTTTCCTTAAATTTAATTAACGTGCTATATTATATGCTTATGAAAATTGCTTCAAAACTTTCGTCAAAGGCGCAAATTATAAGCGCGGCTTTTGAGGCCTCGCAAGATCATATTATAATTACAGATGAAAATGCCAACATTTTGTATGCCAATAAGGCGGTGGAAGAGAATACTGGTTTTTCTTTGTCGGAAGTGATTGGGAAGAATCCTTCAGTTTTGTGGGGAGGCCACATGCCAGAAGAATTTTATCAGCGCATGTGGCATATTATTAAAGTTGACAAGAAATCGTTTGTTGATGAAATTCATAATAAAACGAAGGGTGGTGCCAATGTTATCGTGAACGCCGCGGGGTATTCGCCGAAAATTCAGGGGAAAGTGCGGGGGTTTTGAAGAGCGACCGCAATTATTATTATTTTTCTTGCCAGGACAACGGTATCGGCATTCCGAAAACGGAGCAGAAGGACATATTTTCTAAATTTTTTAGAGCGAACGTGGTTTGGTGTGGTAGTTGTTCTTGCGGTATTTCTTCGTTTGGCGGGCTAGGCGGCGGCCGACCAGCGTATTTTTTTTGCTTTGTTTCAGGCGCGCTTTGAGGGCGGTATTCATAAAGTGAAAAAGAGTTTTTAAGTATCAGTTAGTATACTATAAAGAGAAGAAAAAGGCAAGCGGCCGTTTCTTTTTTCTGGTTATTTGTGGTATTATGAAAGGCATGAAAAACATTGACGCTAATTTCCCCACTATTTTAGTGATTTTCGGCGCCACCGGCGATCTGATGGAAAAAAAGATCGTTCCGGCTTTGTTTGATTTGTATTGGCAGAAAAAATTACCAGCTCTATTTCATATTATCGGTTTTTCTCGCCGCGATTATTCCGCCGGACAATTTCAGGATCATATTGCCGGGATAATTTTGCGTTACGCCGGGCTGGTCGTGCCGACTGAAGAAGTGAAAAATTTCATAAAATTGTTTGCGTTCCGGCGCGGCCGTTTTGAAGCCGTCGCTCGCTATGAAGAGCTGGCCCGCCATCTTGGGCGGGTTGACGGGGAATGGAAAACGTGCGCAAATAAGCTTTTTTATCTGGCGGTTCCCCCCGAGCACGACAAAATTATTTTGGAAAATCTCTCCTCCGCCAAGCTGACTCTGCCCTGCAGCCAGGAAGAAGGCTGGACCAGAGTGATTGTTGAAAAGCCGTTCGGCAAAGATTTTAAAACTGCCCAAGACCTTGACCGCACGTTGGGCCGATTGTTCAAAGAAATTCAAATTTATCGTCTGGATCACTATTTAGCCAAAGAAATGCTGGAAGAGATAATGAATTTTCGTTTTGCCAATAATTTATTTGAGGATCATTGGTCCAATCGTTCTATTGAATCCATCGTTTTGCGTTTATACGAGAAAATCGGCGTAGAAACTCGCGGCGCGTTTTATGACGGCGTCGGCGCTTTGCGCGATGTCGGGCAGAATCACTTGTTGCAAATGCTGGCTTTAATAACAATGGACGCGCCTGCCAGCCTTTCCGTTTCCGCCATCCGTGAAAAACGCGCCGCTGTCTTGCGTACTCTGGCCGCGCCGACGTTCGCGGATATTAAAAAAACCGCCCGGCGCGCCCAGTATGCCGGCTACACAGCTATTCCGGAGGTGAACCCGATGTCCACCACGGAAACATTTTTTAGAGTTGAGGCCAAACTGGCGGGAGAGCGCTGGCGCGGGGTGAAGATTTTTTTAGAGAGCGGCAAAAGGTTGGGGGAACAACGCAAAGAAGCGGTAATTACCTTCAACCATCCACACCCCTGCCTCTGCCCGCCCGGCGGCCGGCATTTTAACAACCAGGTTATTATCAGCCTCGAGCCGGAAGAGAAAATTTTAATTACTTTCCGCGCCAAAAAACCGGGGCTAGAGCTCGCGCTGGAAGAGCGCTCTTTTAATTTTATGCTTAGGGAAAGTAAGGAGCAGGCGCAATATGTTGAGCAGTACGCGAAATTGTTATTTGACTGTATCAAAGGCGATCAGACGCTTTTTGTCAGCACCTCTGAAATTGACGCCATGTGGAAATTTATTGATCCCATCAGCCGGGCCTGGCAGAAGAACGCCTCGCCGCTTTTAAGCTACGCGCCTGACTCGGCCGATATTGCCGAGCGAGTTTTGGAAGTTTCCGGCCAGCCGTTTATTGCTAAAACAATCGGCATCATCGGACTGGGGAAAATGGGCGCCAATTTGGCGCGCCATCTTAACGAAGAGGGGTGGAAGGCGGCGATCTATGATCGTTCGCCCGAAAGCGTCAAAGAGCTCGCAAAAGAAGGCCCAAACGGCGCTTTTAGTCTGGCTGAATTAATTGATAAATTGCCCCAACAAAAAATTATTTGGCTCATGTTGCCCGCCGGCAAGGCGGTGGATGAAACGCTGTTCGGGCCTGACGGCGTTGCTAAAAAAATGAAACGCGGCGACATTATAATTGACGGAGGCAATTCTTATTTCAAAGACACTATCAGGCGAGCTCAAAAATTAGCCAAACAGGGAATTCATTTGCTTGATTGCGGGACGTCGGGCGGTCCGTCCGGCGCGCGCAACGGCGCGTGTCTGATGATCGGAGGCGAAAAGAAGATATTTAGAAAACTTGAAGTTTTATTTGATGATTTAGCCGTGCCGGGCGGATACCAATTTTTTCCGGGAGCGGGCGCCGGCCATTTCGTCAAAATGATTCACAATGGCATTGAATATGGTATATTGCAGGCGATAGCCGAAGGTTTTAGTATTCTTAAAAAATCAGCGTTTAAGCTGAATCTGGCTGAGGTGGCAAGTATTTATAACCACGGCAGTGTTATTGAATCGCGCCTGATCGCGTGGCTTAAAAAAGCCTTTGAATTATATGGAGCAAATTTACGCGTCATTTCCGGACAGGTGAGTGGCACAGGCGAGGGCGCGTGGACAGTCAAAACGGCCGCGGAGTTGAAAGTAACCGATAAAATCATCGCCGGAGCTTTGCGATTCAGAGAAGTTTCCCGAAAGAAACCCGATTATACCGGTAAAATAATTTCTGCTCTGCGCCAGCAATTCGGCGGCCACAGCGTGAAATTGTAATTTTTCTATGTTCCGAAACGAGGTTATTGTCTTCGCGGCCGACTATCTCATCGTCATTATAGCGCTTCTTGTTGTTTTTTTTTGGTGGCGGCAAACGAAAGCGCTGAAGAAGGAAATTATCTGGCGCGCCGCCATTTCTTTTCCAATTATTTTTATTATCTCAAGAATAATGGGTGCGCTGTATTACAATCCGCGGCCATTCGTGCTTCTCAATGTAACCCCGTTCGTGGCGCATATAGCCGACAATGGTTTTCCTTCCGACCATACTCTGCTTAGCGCGGCGTCGGCCGCGCTGGTATTCAGTTTCAATAAAAAGTGGGGGGCGGTTTTGTTTATTCTCGCTATTCTTGTCGGCGTCGGCCGGGTGGCGGCGCTGGTGCACCATCCCGTGGACATATTGGGCAGTTTAGCCGCCGCGAGTGTTGCCATGGTGGCGGTGTATTATGCCGAACGATTTTCCAAACAGCGCCGCTTGCAAATGCCAAATAAAACCCTATAATCCAGCCCCTAACTAACTGGCAGTATGTTGCCGACGCCAGCCGTAAAAGCAATTCATCAGGCTCTGCAAACTATTTATTCCGATAGCATCGTTCTTTTAGGAGGCAGCTATTGGACCGGGGAGGCGGGAAAGAACAGCGATTTAGATTTTTACATTCTACGTGGCTGGCGGCATTTCTTTGTCTACAAAAAATATCTTCCGGCGGTAAAACAATTAAAACAGCAATATCGCGGCACGGCCATTAATTGCCTGGTCATGCCGCGTTTTTTTTATGAACGGGGCTGGTATTTTACCGCCGGAGAAACTGTTGGCGGCGCGGTCTGGCAGTCGCCGTTGAATACAAAAATTGTTTTTCGGAGCGCCGTTAAATTGGCTTACTGGAACTATGTTTTATATCTAACGGCCAAAAGGCCGGCGGAGAAACAATTTACGCTGGCCAAAATGGCCCAGCACTTGGCTGTCGCCAAGACGCTTTTGGCAGAAGCTTTACCTTGTCGCAAGGGTTTCGCGGCATCGTTTCTTTTTGAGCAATTATCTTTAGCGGGCATCTCTTGGAACCCGGTAAAGGCCATGCTTACAGCCAAAAAAAATGGCGCGGTGTTATCTTTTTTGGAACTAGATCAAATGTCGCGGCAACTGCTCGCGTTGGCCGAAGGGATTTTTTTATCTGGTCGGCGCCATTGGCGTTTTTCTTTGGCAAATTACCTTATTTATAACGGAAAATTTTTATGCCATAAAAACCCCTTGTTTTTATTCAAAAATCCTGATAAAATGATCGTTGATCGTCTGCGCGGCGAGTTGGAGAATAAAATGGATTTAATTAAATTGCGCGCGGAGCTGGGCACTGTCGTTTTTCCGGTAATAATGGTTTAAATAACTAATTGTCATTCTGAGTGAAACGAAGAATCTCTGTCCGTTCGCCAATTAAGACAGAGATCCTTCACATTCGTTCAGGATGACAGTAAAAAATATGAACGAAATTATTTTTGATATTGAAACGCAAAATACGTTTGCCGACGTGAATAACGATTTCAGCAAACTGAAAATTTCCTGCGTTTCCATTTATCGTTACGAAACCGGCGACTACCAAAGTTTTGAAGAACATGAACTGGGGAAATTGTGGCCGATTCTGGAAAAGGCGGATCGGATTATCGGCTACAACAGCGAGCATTTTGATTTACCGATTATGAATAATTATTATTTAGGTGATTTATCCAAATTGACGCATCTTGATTTGATGACTGAAGTAAAAAAGAATCTTGGTTTTCGCTTGAAGCTGAATGACATTGCCCAGGCCACGCTGGATAATATTGAAAAGAGCGCCGAAGGTCTGCAGGCCATTCGTTGGTGGAATGAGGGAAAAATTGACGAGATTAAAAAATATTGCGAGCAAGACGTGCGGGTAACCAAAGAGGTGTACGATTTCGGACGAAAAAATAAACAGTTATTTTATAAATCATTGACCGGAAAAATCTTGCCCTTTCGGGTTGATTTTAGTTTTCCGGCCGCCGCTTCGGCGTCGGCAAACAGAAATATCAATCTAACATTGCCATTCTAAATGACCCGCTGCCGTTCAGTATATCTTGACAATGCCGCCGCGACGCCTGTTGATCAGCGGGTGTTTGAGGCTATGTGGCCTTATTTTTACGAACATTGCGGCAATCCGTCGGCGCTTTATAGCGAGGCGCAAATAAGCAACAGCGCTTTGGACGACAGCCGGCGGACGATCGCGGAGATATTGCGCGCCCGGCCGGGTAATATTATTTTTACCAGCGGCGGCACCGAGTCAAACAACCTCGCCATTTTGGGAGTGGCGCGCGCTCATGTCAAACACGGTAAACACATTATTACTGTCGCGGCCGAGCATCATTCGGTTTTAGAGCCATTAGTACAGCTGAAAAAAGAAGGTTGGAAAATTACAATTTTGCCGGTAGACAAAAATGGTTTTATTAAAACTGAAGATGTTGTTAAAACTATTCGTCCGGATACAACACTTATTTCAATCATGTACGCCAACAATGAAATCGGCGCCATTCAGCCGATTGCCGAAATTGGCCGGCAGATTAGTCATTATCGCAAAGAAAAAGGGAGTGCTTACCCATTTTTTCATAGCGATGCCTGCCAGGCGGCCGGGCGCCTTGATTTGGACGTGGAAAAATTGCATGTAGATCTGATGAGCGTAAATGGCAGTAAAATATACGGGCCAAAAGGCGCCGGTTTTTTATACGCGCGCCACGGTGTTGATTTGGAGCCAATTATGTTTGGCGGCAGTCAAGAACGCCACCGGCGCGCCGGCACGGAAAATGTGCCCGGGATTGTTGGGCTGGCAAAGGCGCTGGAATTGGTTCACTTGTTAATTCCCCCCTTTTCTATTAGGGGAAGGGGCGGGGTTTCGCCGCTCGACAGACAGCGCCAGCTCACCCAGTATTTTTTTGTAAAATTACGAAAATTAGTTCCCAATCTTCAACTCAATGGCCCAGAAATAGGGGAGAGGCGGCTGCCTAACAACCTCAATGTTGTTTTTCCCGGCGTTGATGGCGAGGCGCTGGTAATTTATTTGGATAGCTACGGAGTTATGTGCTCCACTGGTTCGGCTTGCACGGCAGAGTCGCGCGAACCGTCGCAGGTGTTGAAGGCGATTGGAAAAACCCAAGCAGAAATATTTTCCAGCGTAAGGTTTACTTTAGGTAAAGGCACGACCAAGCTAGATATTGATTACACCATTCAATCTTTACAAAAGGCGCTGAAGCTGGCAGTTAAATTATCCAAATAGTTGCTTTTGCGCTTTATTTTTGCTAAAATAATGCTAGAGTATGCCGACCGGAGAACTTTTTATTGTCGCCACGCCCATCGGCAATTTGGCCGATATAACTTTTCGAGCAGTTGAGACGCTGAAAAGCGTTGATTTAGTTTTGTGCGAAGACACGCGCGTGACCAAAAATTTGTTGGATCGGTACGAAATTAAAACCCCGACTTTGAGTTATCACCAGCATAGTGATGCTAGGCGAGTAAAAGAAATTGAACAATTGCTGGCGGATGGTAAAAATATCGCGTTGGTGACCGATGCCGGCACGCCGGGGATAAGCGATCCGGGAAATCAGCTTATTCATCATTTGACATTTAGCATTGAACATTTAACATTTATTCCAATTCCCGGTCCATCTGCTGTTATTGCCGCGCTTTCTATTTCGGGTTTTCCCGTTGATCGTTTTACTTTCCTGGGTTTTCCTCCGCACAAAAATAAACGGCAAAAATATTTTAAAGAGTTAGCCCTGTTGGAGAATACAATCGTTTTCTACGAATCGGGCCACCGCATACAAAAATGTCTGGATGAACTGCGGGGAGTGTTGCCGCCGGAGAGAGAGCTGGTTATTTGCCGAGAACTGACTAAAAAATTTGAAACCATCTATCGCACGATTGTCGGTAAACTTGATCAGTTAAAAATGGACGAGAGAGGAGAATTTGTCATTGTGATTAATACTTTGTGAAAAACAATCCTTTCTATCTCACCACCGCCATTCCGTACGCCAACGCCAGCCCGCATATCGGGTTTGCTTTGGAAATTCTCTACGCCGATGTGGCGGCGCGCTACCAGTGTTTATTGGGAAACGAAGTTTATTTTTTGACCGGCACCGATGAACACGGACAAAAAATGTTTAAAACCGCCAAGGAAGCTGGCCAGACAGTGGAAAGTTTTGCTTCCGAACGCTCGGCGGAATTTCAAAATTTAGCCGACCAGTGGAATATCACGAATACGGATTTTATCCGCACTACCGAGCCGCGGCACGAAGAGCGAGCCAAGAAATTTTGGGAAGCCGTTTTTAAAAATGGCGATATTTATAAGAAAAAATACAAAGGGCTTTATTGCGTGGGGTGCGAATCTTATAAAACCGAAAAAGATCTCATCAACGGTGTTTGTCCCGACCATCCGAACTCGCCTTCAACGATCATCGCGCTGGAAGAAGAAAATTATTTTTTTAGGCTTTCCCGCTATCAGGAGCCGTTGGAGTTTTTATTTGAGAGCCGGCCGGATTTTGTTTTTCCGGAAAGCCGCCACAAAGAGATGTACAATCTTCTTAAAGGCGGTCTTGCTGATATCAGCATTTCGCGTTCTAAAGAGAAATTATCGTGGGGCATTCCGGTGCCGGGCGACGACAGCCAGGTGATGTATGTCTGGTTTGACGCGCTCACAAATTATATTACCGCGTTGGGGTATGGCTCAACAGAAAACAAGCTCTTCAAAAAGTTTTGGCCGGGAGTGCATATCGTCGGCAAAGACATCAACCGTTTTCATTCCTTACTTTGGCCAGCCATGCTTATGGCGGCCGGCCTAGAACCGCCCAAGCAAATCGCGGTACACGGGTTTATTTATGTGGATGGCCAGAAAATGAGCAAATCGTTGGGGAATGTTATTAATCCTTTAGAGATAATTAAGAAATTTCCTCTAGACGCTGTGCGTTATTTTTTCGCGCGGGAAATTCCTTTTGAAAGCGACGGCAATTTTTCCGAAAAACAATTTATTGAGCGGTATAATGGCGATTTGGCTAATGGCATTGGCAATCTGACTAATCGTATTCTAACAATGGTGGAGAAATACAGCGACGGCAAAATTCCAGAAGTGCGGACAGCGGACAGCGGTTTGATTGATTTTCTGACTAAAGATGTTTGGCCGGGATATGAGGCTGGGATGAATAGCTGGCGGTTTGACCATGCACTAGCCGCTGTTTGGAAATTCAGCGCGTCCTGCGACCAGATAATTTCCGACAAACAGCCATGGTCGCTTGCTAAAGCCGGCAAAACAGAGGAGGTGCGCGATCTGCTTTATCATTTAGCGGAGGCGTTGCGTCATATCGCGGTAATGATCTGGCCAGTTATGCCCGAGACAGCCGAGAAACTTTTTGTTCAGCTCGGCCTAGAGGCAGGAAAAGAGCTGGCCAAGCCGCTGTCAGAGTTGCAACAGTGGGTAGATTTAACGGTAGGCAATAAAATTAACAAAGGGGAAGCATTGTTCCCTCGCATTTAGCATTTTCATTTAACATTTTGCTATGTCATTCTTTGATCTCATTCTTGCCTGCGTTATCGGCGGTTTTGTGCTGTTTGGTTTGTGGTTTGGCATTGTGGCGACGCTCGGGTCGCTCGTCGGTACAGTATTCGGGGTGTTTCTCGCCAGCCGTTGGTATGCCTTGCCAGCTGCCTGGCTTATCAATACGACCGGCTGGAATGCCAACTTTTCCAATGTTTTGGTTTTTATAATTTTGTATTTAATTATCAATCGTCTGATTGGTTTTATTTTTTATATTATTGATAAAAGTTTTTCCATTATCACGCATCTGCCGTTCATCAACAGTTTGAATCACCTGCTGGGCGGAATTTTTGGCTTTTTTGAAGGGGTAGTGGCGCTTGGCATTGCCTTTTACTTCGTCAGCCGCTTTCCGTTGAGCCCGGATTTTATGGCCCAAGCGAGCGCTTCGCGCATTGCCGCCTTTTGCGTCAGCATCGCGTCGCTGTTGTGGCCGCTGGTGCCGGAAGCGATTAGAGCTTTGCAGAACGCTTTGCAGAATCTTATTCGTTAAGTCCATATGATGATTGACACGCACGCGCACGCGCATTTTAATGCTTACCAAGATGACATGGATGAGGTGATTAAGCGCAGTTTAGACAAAGGGACAATTTTAAATTTAGTGGGAACACAGAGCGACACCAGCCGTAAAGCGGTGGAGGTGGCCGAAAAATATGATGGCGTTTATGCTAGCGCAGGACTTCACCCCGAGCATTTATTTTCCAAGCGTGTGGATGAAGAAGAATCCTCTTTTCAGTCGCGCGAAGAAAATTTTGATTACGAATATTATAAAAAATTAGCCCTACGCCCGAAGGTTATTGGAATAGGGGAGTGCGGGCTGGATTTGTATAGAATTCCGGAAGGGATGACGGCCGAACAAATGTTGCCCAAACAAAAGGAAGTTTTTTTACAGCATATCCGTTTGGCGCAAGAGTTGAACCTGCCAATGGTAATACATTGCCGTGAAGCGCACCAGTTTTTGACAGAGATCCTGAAACAGGTTCAGGGTGACAAGCCGGTTCGTGGGACAATCCATTGCTACACCAGCAACTGGCAGAATGCCGAACAGTATTTGGCCATGGGTTTTTATATCGGGTTTACCGGTGTGATTACGTTTCCACCGCAAAAAAAGAATCCAAAGGCGCAGGAGGATTTGCTGGAAGTAGTGCGAAAAATGCCGGAAGATCGGATATTGCTTGAAACCGATTGCCCGTATTTGTCGCCCGTTCCGTATCGGGGAAAACGGGGAGAACCGTGGATGGTGGAAGCTACAGCGAGCAAGATCGCGGAACTGCGCGGAATGACGCTGGAAGGAGTTTTGGCGGCCACCACAGCCAACGCTAAGCGCCTGTTTGCCAAAATTTTATAATAAAAATTATCCCCCTTGACTTTTAAGGCTCTCCACTTTATACTAATTGCGCCTTTTGAATGCTATGGCAGAACAAAATCAGCCAAAAAATGAGCGTTCCTACTACCTGTTCGCTTTGAGAATTGTCGGTGATTTTGGCGCGACCATCGCCGTTCCGGTCGTGGCGCTGTCGCTCCTGGGAAAATATCTTGATCAACGCTGGCAGACGGGTCCGTGGCTCTTGATAATCGGATTTGTCCTCTCTCTGCTTATTTCAGTGCTCATCATTTATCGCAAAGCCAAGAGATACGGGCAAGAATATCAAAAATTAAGCTAAATTATGTCTACGCTTCATATCCCGCCGCTCGCTCCCGAAACTGTTTTTCAGATTGGCGGTTTTCCGGTAACGAATACGATGGTAAACGTGTGGCTAACGATGGGAATGTTGCTGGTAATGGGGTTGTTTTTGCGGCGTTCATTGTCGCTTCGTCCCGGGAAATTACAAAATTTTTCTGAATATATTTTAGAGTCGGTGCTCGGCTATTTTGATCAGGTTACCGGCGACCGGCGCCAAACCATCCGCTTTTTGCCTGTTTCCGGCTCTATTTTCTTTTTTATTTTGCTCTCTAACTGGTTGGGTTTGTTGCCCGGTGTCGGCAGTATCACCTTTCATAACGAACTGTTGTTGCGTTCCGCTAATACCGATTTAAATTTGACTGTCGCCATGGCGCTGGTGTCGGTAGCGGCTTCACATCTTTTTGGTTTTGCGACTGTCGGTATCTTTACCCATCTCAACAAGTTCATTCAACTTGGCACTATCGTCAAAAGTTTTCGCCGAGGTCCTATTGCTATTTTTACGGCGGTGATTGAATTTGGCGTTGGATTTATTGAAATTATCAGCGAAATAGCCAAAGTGGTTTCTCTGTCCCTGCGTTTATTCGGCAATGTTTTTGCCGGCGAAGTTCTGATGACGGTAATGGCGAGTTTATTCTCCCTGCTTTTGCCGGCGCCATTTATGCTCCTTGAATTGCTGGTTGGGCTTATTCAAGCGGCAGTCTTCGCCATTCTTAGTCTTACCTATATGACGGTGGCGAGCGCGGTTCCCCATGGATCGGAAAATCATTGAGAAAAGACAGAGAGCGATTTGTTTGGTCGCTTGGTGTTTATTCTTAATGAAGTCGTCCTTCCCCTGAAGCTTTGGCTTTAAGAGAGCGAACGGACTGCTTCCCGAGGAAAATTTTATGTCACCGGAAGTCATGTTGACTTTGGCGAAAGGTCTTACGATCGCTATCGGCGGTATTTCACCAGCCTTGGCTATCGGTATGATCGTCAGCAAGGCCATGGAATCCATCGGCCGTAATCCGGAATCGGCCGGTAAAATTTTCGTGCCGATGCTATTGGGCGCCGCGTTTGCCGAAGCCATCGCCATTTACGCCTTAGTTGTCGTATTCACGCTCAAATAAATTGATTCAGCAGGTCACTGCGGTGGCCTGCTGTCCTCGGTTTATTTAAAAAAGAATGTTATTATGCAATTTTTTGACACAGTCTACGCTTCCGATGGATCGACAGAAGGCGTTCCGGCCAAAGCCGGCGTTTTAGCGTCGCTCGGAATCAACGGAGCGCTTTTGACCGCGCAGCTGATAAATTTCGCCTTAGTCGCGTGTATTTTGTGGTTTCTTATTTTGAAACCGCTCGTTAAAAAGCTCGCTGAACGCCAAAAAATGATTGACGACAGTATCGCGAACAGCAAAAAAGTGCAGGATAATCTAGCCAAGAGCGAACAGCACTTCCAACAGCGCGTAGACGAGGCGAAAGTGGAAGCCAATAAGGTGGCGGAACGCGCCGCGCAAGAGGCGGAGAGAATGGGCGTTGCCATGAAAACAAACGCGAAACAAGAAATTGAGCTTCTAGTCGATCAGGCGAAACGCAATTTTAGCATTGAACGCGACGAGATGAGGGCGGCGGTAAAAAAAGAAGCGGCGGAAATGATAACAACGGCTCTCCAAAAAATTTTATCGGAAAAAATGACTGATAAAAAAGATAAGGAGCTTATCGCTGAGATGATTAAAAAAATGGAATAGCAATATTGTCATTTTCAACTTGATTGAAAATGACAATAAAAATATGAAAAAAGACAGTATTCACGATTACGCCAAAGCCTTGTTTGAAGTGACTGATGGCTTAAAGGGCGAGGAATTAAAATCGGCGCTGAAAGTTTTTGCCGCTTTTTTGTATAAAAAAAATATTTTGAAACGCGCGCCGCAAATTGCGGCCGCCTACGAAGCGTACGCGAAGAAGCGATCCGGGGCGGTGTCAATCGTCATTACGACAGCCAGGGAGATTGACGCGAAAACAGCCGGCCAGATAAAAAAAGTTTTTGGCGAAACGGTGGAAGCGAGCCAGTCGATTGACGAAAGTTTGATCGGCGGGGTAGTTATTAAAACGGAAGACACGATTTTTGATGCTAGTTTAAAAACCCAATTGCGTATTTTACACGCACATTTAGTTTAATTTATTCACGAGTATGTCCACTAATCACATTGTTGAGGAGCTGAAGAAAAATATCGCTAGTTTTGAAAAACAGGTAAAAGTTGAAGAGATCGGAACGATTACCGAGGTGGGTGACGGCATCGCGCGCTTGCGCGGTCTTACTGCCTGCCGGGCCAGCGAGATGCTTGAATTTCCCGGCGGAACGTATGGCGTGGCGCTGAACTTGGAAGAAGAAACTATCGGCACCATCATTTTGGGAGATTACAAGCATCTTAAAGAAGGGGACACGGTAAAACGCACGGGACGCATTTTGTCAATACCGGTGGGCGATGAATTGATTGGCCGAGTGGTGAATCCGCTCGGGCAGCCCATTGACGGCGGGGCGGATTTCAAAACAAAAATATTTTCGCCAATTGAAAAAATCGCCCCCGGAGTCATGGCGCGCGAGCCGGTGAGCCAGCCGGTGCAGACCGGAATTAAGGCGATTGACGCGATGATCCCGATCGGCCGGGGCCAGCGCGAACTGATTATCGGCGATCGCCAGACCGGTAAAACGGCCGTCGCGGTTGATACTATTTTGAACCAAAAAGGCCAAAAAATGATTTGCGTGTACGTGGCTATTGGCCAAAAGGAGTCTAAGGTGGCTCGCTTGGTGCAGAAGCTCAAGGAAGCCGGCGCAATGGATTACACCGTCGTCGTTAGCGCCGGCGCTTCGGACGCGGCCTCGCTTTTATACATTGCTCCTTACGCCGGCGTGACTATCGCTGAATACTTTATGGAACAGGGCAAAGACGTGCTGGTGGTTTATGACGATCTTTCCAAGCAGGCCTGGGCCTATCGCGAAATCTCTCTTTTATTGCGCCGTCCGCCGGGACGCGAAGCGTATCCGGGCGATGTTTTTTATCTCCACTCGCGCCTTTTGGAACGCGCCTGCCGCCGCAACAAGGAATCGGGCGGCGGGTCAATTACCGCTCTGCCGATTATTGAAACCCAAGCGGGCGACGTCACGGCTTATATCCCCACCAACGTCATCTCCATTACTGATGGCCAGATTTTTCTAGAGAGCGACCTATTCTATCGCGGCATCCGTCCGGCTTTGAACGTCGGCATTTCTGTGTCGCGCGTTGGTTCGGCTGCGCAGATAAAGCCAATGAAAAAAGTCGCCGGTAAAATGAAATTAAGTTTGGCTCAATTCCGCGAGTTGGAAGCCTTTGCCCAGTTTTCTAGCGATTTGGACTCGGAAACTAAAAAACAGATTGACCTTGGTCAGCGATTGGTGGAAATTCTAAAACAGCCGCAGTTCGCCCCCATGTCCGTGGAACACCAAACGGCTGTTATCTTCGCCGTTTCCAATGGCTGTGCCAACGAAGTGGCGGTGAAAGATATACGCGTTTGGGAAGACTCTCTCCACGTCTTCCTCGGAAAATTCAAAAAACCGTTGTTGGATAAAATTTCCGCTGGAAGCTGGGACGACGCGATTGAAAAGGAATTAAAAGAAACAATGGACGAGTTTAAGAAAAAATAAATTGTCCCAGCAATGACACGATACATATGGCATTAAATACCAAAGCAATTAAACGCCGGATCAAATCCATTGGTAACACTAAAAAAATAACCAAAGCAATGGAGATGATTTCTGCCGTCAAAATGCGCCGCGCGGTGGCTAATGCTTTGGCGACGCGCAGTTACGCCAAACTGGCGTGGGACATCATCAATGATATCGCCAAGAAAACACGCATAAATTCGCATCCGTTGCTCACACAGCGGCCGGTGGAAAAAATCGGCATAATTATCATTACTAGCAATCGCGGTTTGGCTGGCGGTTTTACCAGCCGTCTGTTTCAAGCCGCGCAACAATATATTAAGGATGTTAGTATCGAAGCTGAACCGCAAATTGACGTCATCCTCACCGGCAAACATGGCCGCAAGTCTATTCACAAATTGAGGCGGACGGTGGTGGCGGAATTTGAAAAAATTGACTTAACGACGCGGATTGAAGAAGTTTTTCCGATGACGCAGTTGGCGATTCAGGAGTATGTGCATGGCGTTTATGATCGAGTGGTAGTGGCTTACACTGATTTTGTTTCCGCCATCAGCCAATTGCCAAAAATCAAACAAATTTTACCGCTGGAGAAAGGGTTGGATGAGGGGTTGGGGCTAGACTTAACCGCAGAAGAAACGAAAAATACAGATAATGATTCAACTGAAGCGGGAAATTACACCTTTGAACCGGGCGCGCGAACAGTGCTTGACAGCATCTTGCCGCGCTTGGTGGAAATGCAAATTTACCAGGCCATTCTTGAATCCGACGCGTCGGAACACAGCGCCAGGATGCTGGCGATGAGGAATGCCTCGGACGCCGCCCAAGATATGATTAAAGAATTAAATTATTCATTTAATAAAGCTCGCCAGGCCGCGATTACCCAAGAAATTTCGGAGATTGTGGGCGGAGCCGCCGCGTTGGAATAAAAATGTCACCCCGGCAACTTAAAAAATTTCTAATTATTGTTTAATATATGTTGAAAGGAACAATAACTCAGATTATCGGCGTGGTCGTGGACGCGCATTTCCCCGAACAACTGCCGGATTTGTATGCCGCTTTTGAAACTAAAACCGAGCTGGGCGGACGCCTCGTGTTTGAGGTGCAACAACACCTGGGCAACAATACCGTGCGCGCGGTGGCTATGAGCACTACTGACGGACTCGTGCGCGGTCAGGAAATAACTTCAAACAATGAGCCAATTTCTGTGCCAGTTGGCAGGGAAACGCTTGGCCGGATGTTTAACGTTACCGGCGACGTGATTGATAATTTGGGCGAGGTTAAAGCCAAAAAAAGATATCCCATCCACCGGGAAGCCCCGTCCTTTGTGAAGCAATCCACCAAATCAGAGGTTTTTGAAACCGGGATTAAAGTGATTGATCTCATCTGTCCGTTTTTGAAAGGCGGTAAAATTGGCTTGTTCGGCGGTGCCGGAGTCGGCAAAACCGTTTTGATTCAGGAACTCATCCGCAACATCGCCCAGGAGCACGGCGGTTATTCCATGTTTGCCGGAGTCGGCGAACGCTCTCGCGAGGGCAACGATTTGTACCGAGAAATGAAGGAAAGCGGCGTGCTTGAAAAGACAGCTTTGGTTTTCGGCCAGATGAATGAACCGCCGGGAGCGCGCGCGCGCGTCGCTTTAACCGCGCTGTCCATGGCCGAGTATTTCCGTGATGAAGAAGGCCGCGATCTGCTTTTGTTCGTTGACAATATTTTTCGTTTCACTCAAGCCGGTTCGGAAGTTTCCGCTCTTCTCGGCCGCATGCCATCGGCCGTAGGGTATCAGCCGACACTCGCTTCGGAAATGGGTGCTTTGCAAGAACGCATCACTTCAACCGACAAAGGTTCAATCACCTCTGTGCAGGCCGTGTATGTGCCCGCCGATGACCTGACGGACCCGGCGCCCGCGACGACGTTTGCTCACCTTGATTCCACGGTTGTGCTCAATCGTTCGCTCACCGAGCTCGGTATTTATCCGGCGGTTGACCCGTTGGATTCCAACTCCACGATTCTTGATCCGAATATCGTGGGCGAGGAACACTATCGCACAGCCCGCGAAGTTCAGAAAGTGCTCCAGCGCTACAAAGATTTGCAAGACATTATCGCTATTCTTGGTATGGAGGAATTAAGCGACGAGGACAAAATCACTGTCGCCCGCGCGCGCAAAATTCAGCGCTTTTTGTCCCAGCCGTTCTTCGTGGCCGAGGTTTTTAGCGGCATTGAAGGCAAATACGTTCCCGTTAAAGACACTGTCCGTGGTTTCCGTGATATTTTGGATGGAAAATATGATAATAAACCGGAAGGCGCTTTCTATATGAAGGGTTCCATTGACGAAGTTAAATAATATGAAGTTTCAAATCGTTACTCCCGAACGAACAGCATTCTCTGATGAAATTGATCAGATCAGCCTCATGACGGAAGAGGGTGAAATTACGGTTTTGCCGCATCATATCCCGCTCGTGACCAATTTGAAACCGGGCGAAATTCGCTATAAAAAACAGGGCAAGGAGTTTGTAATCGCCGTGTCCAGCGGTTTTGGGGTAGTGCGAGACGATGGGTCGGTGGTGATTTTGGCGGATACGGCCGAACACGCCCATGAAATTGATCTCGCCCGAGCCGAAGAGGCGCGCGCGCGCGCGGCCAAGCTGATGGAAAGTGCGCGCAACAAGGAAGATGTTGACTATGTCGCTCTCGCCGCCAAGATAGAAAAGGAATTAAATCGTTTGCGGGTGGGCAATAAGTACCGCAAGCTTAAATAGATAGTCCGGTTTTTTTTCCGGTCGCGGTGTAATAAACACCGCGATTTTCCGTCTTCTACATATAAGCCCCCGTCACCGGGGGTTTGAGTTGTATGAAATACAATACCAAGCTCACTTTCAAAATCTACTGGCAGGAAGCGCGCGTTTTTCGTTT
This sequence comes from uncultured Gammaproteobacteria bacterium, assembly GCA_964531745.1. GTDB lineage: Bacteria > Patescibacteriota > Patescibacteriia > Magasanikbacterales > GWA2-37-8 > JACRFW01. Next base: position 25,159 of record CAZHFX010000001.1, on the reverse strand, counting down.
GCTTATCGGTGTCACGCTGGTGACAGTGATTGGAGGCGCGTCGTTCGGGGTCATTATCCCACTTTATTTTAAACGATTTTTCGACGTTCTCACTCAAAGTACGAATGTCCAAATTGTTGTTCCAGCACTTGTTCATGTATTGTTTCTCATCGCAATTTTGGAAGGTTTTCGCTGGCTCTGTTGGCGGGTGGCCGGTTTTACCAACACCTCTTTTCAGCCGGCGGTGATGGCGCGTTTGGCCAATCGTTGTTTCGCGTATCTGCATAAACATTCTTTTTCCTATTTCAATAATAATTTCGTCGGGTCGCTCGTGAAAAGGGTGAATTGGTTTGTCCGCGCCTTTGAAAGCGTGGCTGATAAAATCACCTGGGTTCTTTTGCCGCTATTTGTTGAATTGACGATAGTAATTTTTGTTTTATTCCAAAGAAATCTCTGGCTGGGCGTCGGCAGTCTCGCGTGGCTGTCTTTATTTTTAACGGTTAATCTATTCTTTACTTTCTACAAATTGCGTTTTGATATTCAGCGCAACGAAGCCGAAACCAAGGCCACCGGCATCTTGGCTGATACCATCACTAATAACAACAATGTTAAGCTGTTCGTCGGGTACGATCGCGAGCGCGCGACCTTTGGCCGGGCGATGGAAAAAGTTCGCTACTTGCGCTGGTTTACATGGAATTTGGATACCGCATTTGAAGCAGTGCAGGGTTTTTTGGTAGTGGCGTTTGAGCTTGGCATCTTCTATTTAGCAGTTCAGCTTTGGAAAGAAGGCGCTTTGACTATTGGCGATTTTGTGTTGCTCCAATCTTATGTCATTATCATTTTTGACAAGGTGTGGGATTTCGGAAAGATGGTCCGTCAACTCTATTCCGATTTGGCAGATGCGGAAGAAATGACCGTTATTTTTAACACGCCTCATGAAATTCAGGACGCGCACGGAGCTAAATCGCTCAAAGTAACGCGCGGTGAAATTGTGTTCAAAAATGTGGATTTTTATTATCATGAAACGCGTAAAATTTTCTCTAGGCTGAATCTGATTGTCGCGCCGCGCGAAAAGATAGCGCTAGTCGGTCCGTCCGGAGCGGGAAAGTCCACCATTATCAAATTATTGCTCCGCATGCACGATATCGCAGGCGGAGAGGTCGCCATAGACGGGCAAAAAATAAATCGCGTGACGCAAGAGAGCCTGTGGCAGGCGGTGAGCCTCGTGCCGCAAGATCCGATTTTATTTCATCGCACGCTCATGGAAAATATCCGCTATGGCCGGCCGGAAGCCGCTGATGAGCAGGTGTTTCGGGCGGCGAAATTGGCTCACTGCGATGAATTTATTTCCGAATTTCCGGAAAAATACAGTACCTACGTGGGCGAACGCGGGGTAAAACTTTCCGGCGGCGAACGCCAGCGCGTCGTTATTGCTCGGGCGATTTTGCGCGACGCGCCGATTTTGGTGCTGGATGAGGCCACCTCCAGTTTGGATTCCGAATCCGAGGCTCTCATTCAAGACGCGCTCAAAAATTTAATGCGCGATAAGACGGTCATTGTCATCGCCCACCGTCTTTCTACCATCATGACCATGGACAGGATAGTCGTCGTTGACCGCGGTATTATCGTGGAAGAGGGCGCGCACGGCGATTTACTCAAGAAAAAAGATGGCATCTACCGGGGATTGTGGAAAATTCAGGCCGGAGGATTTCTGACCGAAAAATAATTATTCGCGATGTCTTCACAGTCCACCGAGTTTAAAGCCATTTTAACCGCTGAACCAAGCTACCGCCAAGCTCAAATTGAGCAAGCGTGGTTTGACGTGAATATTAGCAGTTATGACGAAATTACCACTCTGCCTAAAGAACTGCGTGAAAAGCTAAAACATTTTCCGTGGTTAACTGTGGAAGTTGCCGCCGCTTTTTCCAGTAAAATGGACAACACACGAAAATTTCTTTTTAAACTCCACGACGGTAATTTGATTGAAACGGTGGTAATGGGGCGCAAGAATCTCAAAGAAGACGCCGTTGAGGGCGGGCCGGACAGGTATACTATCTGTATTTCTTCTCAAGTCGGCTGTCCGATGAAATGCATTTTTTGCGCCACCGGCAAGGCCGGTTTCAAACGCCAGCTCTCGGCGGAGGAAATTATTGACCAATACCGTTTTGCCCAAAGACTTTTGGCAAAAGAAGGCGCACGGGTCGGGAATATTGTGATGATGGGGCAAGGAGAACCGCTTTTAAACTACGAGAATGTAAAACGCGCGCTCCGAATACTTTTGAAGAATACCGAACTAGGCGAAACGAAAATTACGGTTTCCACGGCCGGTGTACCAGCTATGATGGAGAAACTTTTATCCGATGTCAATTTTCCGCCGGTGCGCTGGGCATTGTCGCTCCACAGCGCCATTGAGGAAACGCGCCAACAGATTATGCCATCGCACAAAAAAGGTTTTCTAGAGTGGCTGGTGAAGTGGGCGGTGGCTTACCGCCAACGTTTTCCCAGCCGTACGCACTTTCTTGGTTTTGAATATATTATGCTCTCCGGCGTGAATGACGACGAACGCCATCTCCGGGCACTCATTAAATTATGTAAAAAAATTCCGTACTTCCGCGTGAACCTGATTCCGTATAACAAAATCGACGACGAGTCTCAACCGCACCAGGAAGACTTTTTACCCTCGCCCACGCAGGGGAGGAGAGGGCAGAGTGAGAGCTATTTTCGCACTTTTGACCGCACCCCGCCGGAGCTCATTGAGCACTGGCACAATAGCCTGATGGCCGTCGGGTTTATTTCCACTATTCGCTACTCCCAAGGCCAAGATATTGCCGCCGCTTGCGGGCAGTTGGCTAATAAGAAAAAATAATTTTTTGAAATGGATGGTTTGTATATTCTTGAGAACTTCGTTATACTAGTACCAGAAAATTGGTATTTTTTTGTTTATAATTTCCCTCCCCCTAAAAGGCGGAAGAGGCCATAAAGCTATGCCAAAACGTGCTCTAAACAAGGCTCAACGTGAGGCTGTGGAATATACCTATGGTCCGCTTTTGATTGTGGCCGGCGCGGGGACGGGCAAGACCACCGTTATTACCCAAAAAATTTGCTATCTCATTGAGAACAAACTCGCTAAACCGGAGGAAATTTTGGCTTTGGCTTTCAACGATAAGGCCGCGGAAGAAATCCAGGAGCGCGTAGATGAGCTGATTGACATCGGCTATACAGAGATAGCTATTTCCACTTTCCACAGCTTCTGCCAGCGACTCTTGGAGCGTCACGCCATTGATATCGGCCTTTCCAACCAGTTTGAGCTATTGGGCCAAACAGCCGTTTGGCTTCTAGCGCGCAAAAATTTAGACAAACTCAACCTTGATTATTATCGCCCAATTGGCAACCCCGCCAAACACATCCACGAACTCCTCAAACATTTTTCCAAGTGTAAAGATGAGCTGATTTCGCCCGAAGAGTACCGGCAATTCGCCGAGGGGTTAAGCAAGGACAACGGCACCGCCAACCTAGAAGATAAAAACCGCATTACCGAACTTGCGAACGCGTACCACGTCTACAACCAGCTTCTGTTAGACTCCGCGCAGTTGGATTTTGGCGATCTTATTTACTACGCCAATAAATTATTTCAAACGCGGCCGAATATTCTGGCCAAATTTCAAACCAAATATAAGTACATTTTGGTGGACGAATTTCAAGATGTAAACTGGGCGCAGTATAATTTGGTACAAATGTTGGCTGATGAAAAAGCGCAGCTGACCGTAGTAGGGGATGATGACCAGAGTATTTACGCTTTCCGCGGGGCCAGCGTTTCCAACATTTTACGTTTTCAGGATGATTTTCCTAAAGCGAAAAAAATCGTGCTCAACGAAAACTATCGCTCCAACCAAGAGATCTTGGACAGAGCGTACGAGTCCATCCAGAATAATAACCCCGATAGATTGGAGATTAAACTTAAGATAGACAAAAAGTTGAAGGCGCATACAACTTTTCAGGGAAATAACAAAACCGTGGCGCATATACACTCGGCCACGCTGGAGGACGAGGTAAGGAGTGTGATGGACGAAATTGAGCGTTTGAAACAGATAGACAGCGGCGCCACTTGGGACGATTTTGCCATCCTGGTGCGCGCCAACAGTCAAGCCGAACCATTTATTGACGGCCTGGAGTCGCGCGGCATTCCCTATGAATTTTTGGCCGCGAGCGGGCTCTACCGCCAGCCGGTGATTCTTGATTGTATAAATTATTTTAAAATCCTCGCCGATCACGCCGATGGCATCGCCATTTTCCGCTTGCTCCGTTTGCCATTCCTCAAATTTAACGAGAACGACTTACAAAAATTCACTGCTCAAGCCAAGCGCAAGGCCTACACCTATTACGAAGCGTTAAAACGTTGCCGCGAGTTTAATCTGGCCGAAGAGTCGGTAAAGGCCTGCGATCTCATCATCAGCCTCATCCACGACGGCCTCAAAGAATCGCGTTATCTCAAGCCAGCCGTTCTTCTGTACAATTTTTTAAAAAAAAGCGGCTATATAAAATATCTAAAAGACGAGGAGGAGGCGGGGAATGCCGCGATTATCCGCCAAAATTACCAGCTTAAACAATTTTTTGATTATTTGGAGACATTTGAAAAAATGATGCCGGACGCTCACGTCGCTAATTTTATGGAAGAGTTTGGCCACATCCAAGATTCCGGCGACCGCGGCAAATTCGCCCGGAGCGGGTTTGATTTTAATGATACGCCGGACTCGGTAAATATTCTCACAGTGCACAGCGCCAAAGGTTTGGAATATAAATATGTTTTTATCGCCAACCTGGTGGAAGAACGTTTCCCCACGCGCGTCAAGGGCGATGGCATAGAAATTCCGCTCCCGCTCGTGAAAGAACAACTGCCGGAAGGGGACAGCCACTACGCGGAAGAGCGCCGCTTATTTTATGTCGCCATGACTCGCGCTAAAGAGCGGCTTTACTTCACCAGCGCCTCAAACTACGGCGGCATGCGGGCGAAGAAAATCAGCCGATTTTTGAACGAAATCGGCTACCGCGTCGCTGAACAAGAGGGGGCAAAAGAAATGCTAGAGGAAAAAAAAGCGGCCCGGGCGCTTGACAAACGCGAAATTGTCTATGAGTTGCCCAAAAGCTTTTCTTTTTCGCATATACAAATGTATGAAACCTGCCCTTATAAATATAAACTGGCTCATGTGTTAAGCTTGCCAGCCAAAGGCAGTCACTACTTTAGTTTCGGCACCACTATCCACAATACCTTGCAGGCGTTTTATCTTCGCGTGAAAGAATTGAACGCCACGACGCAGGTTTCTCTTTTTGAATCGCCGAAAAAGAAAAAACTCGATGATACCGTACAAATTCCGACAGTGGATGAGTTGCTCAAAATTTATGAAAACAAGTGGATTGATGATTGGTATGCCGGAGCCAAGCAGAAGGAGCAGTATTTTGAAAAAGGAAAAAATGTTTTGCGCGCCTTTTACAAAGCGCAGGAGAACCGCTGGACCATTCCGGAGTTTTTGGAAAGTTTTTTCAAAATTAAAATCGGCGACCATCTTTTAAGCGGACGCATTGACCGCGTAGACAAGCTTCCTGATGGCACGCTGGAAATTATTGACTACAAAACCGGCAAACCCAAAGAAAAATTGGCCGTCGCCGACAAAGAGCAGCTGCTCATTTACCAAATTGCCGTCGAACAGCTGTCCGATTACAAAAATGCCGGCCGACCAAGCAAGCTGACTTACTACTATGTTGAAGACGAAATCCGCGCTTCGTTTATCGGTGACGACAAAGATTTGCAGAAGCTCCAAGAAAGTTTAATCGGGTCAGTGGAAAAGATTAAAGCGCAAAAATTCGCGGCCACCCCGAGCCAATTCGCCTGCGACCATTGCGATTTCAAAGATATTTGCGAATTTCGCGCGTAGCCTATGCTGGACTCATTCGCCAAGATTATCGGCCATAAAAATTTTTCTTCACCCATCCTGAAAAGGGTGTCAGCTTCTTTAACAGTGGAAACAGCCAATATCTTGCTTGCCGATATGTTAGGCCCCGAGATAAAAAATCATGCCAATGCCGTCTATATTAAACAAGAGACGCTGTATATCGCCTGCTTGAGCGCCGCCGCCGCCCAGGAGATTAAATTGCGTGAAGCCGGCCTGCTCGCGTCGCTCCGAGAGCGCGTTTCTGGCTCTCAAATCCACAAAATCCGTTATATTTTATAAAGCTTGCCAAAAGCCGAGTTTCGGCCTAAAATACCCTAATCTAGTATGTCTTTGCGTCAATACCTTATTTTGATGTCAATTGCCACTCTTTTATGCTGGGTGGCGTGGTTTTTTGTGCTTAACTACATCACTCCGGACGGAGGTTGGCTGGCGCTTTTCTTTTTCTACTGCAGTCTGTTTTTAGCAATTGTCGGCACTTTCTCCGTCAGCGGGTTTTTGGCGCGGCGTTTTTTAGTTAAAAATGACGAAGTGGTATTCCGCCATGTGCGCCGCACATTCCGCCAAAGTTTGCTTTTGGCCATCATCATTATTTTTGCTCTTATGCTTCTCTCCGCCCGTCTCCTCGCCTGGTGGAACGGTATTGTCTTAATTATTTTTTTCTTTTTTTTAGAAGCGGTAATTTTTACCAATCGAAAGTTCCGCAATGATGATCAGTATGGCCTTTAATTTTTTTAATAAATTCCAAAAAGAACTCGGCATTGATTTAGGCACAGCTAACACGTTGGTTTACGTCAAAGGGCGCGGTATCATCATCAACGAACCCAGCGTAGTCGCTATTAACACGCGTACGGAGCAAATTTTAGCCGTCGGGCACGAAGCCAAAGATATGCTAGGAAAAACGCCGCCGCATATCATTACCACCCGGCCGCTCACGGGCGGCATTATATCCGACTTTGAAGTGGCGGAAAAAATGTTGCGTTATTTTATTGATAAAGTTTACGAGGACAGCGCGTTAAATTTCTTATCGCGTCCAAAAGTAGTTATTGGGGCGCCGGTGGATATCACGGAAGTGGAACGTCGTGCCGTCGGAGACGCGGTTATGAACGCCGGAGCCAAAGAGGTTTGGATCGTTGAGGAGCCGATGGTAGCCGCCATCGGCTCGCGCATGCCGGTGCGAGAACCGATTGGCAATCTAATCGTAGAAATCGGCGGCGGCACTTCGGAAATCGCGGTTATTTCTTTGAGCGGCATCTCCACCCGGAAATCCATTAAAATCGCCGGCGATGAATTAAACCGCAACATCATACAGTACGCGCGGGCAGTTTTTAATTTGCTTTTAGGCGAGCGCCAGGCGGAAGAAATCAAAATAAAAATCGGCTCGGCGGTAGAACTTCCCGAAACCATGGAATTCCCTATGCGCGGCCGCGATCTTTTAACCGGCTTGCCGCGCGAAGTAATGATTAATGACGGCCAAGTAAGAGAAGCAATGATCAATTCGCTTCGCGTCGTTGTTGACAGCATCAAGGATATCATTGAAATCACTCCGCCCGAACTGGTAGCCGACATCCACGAACGCGGCATTTTGCTTTCCGGCGGCGGCGCTCTGTTGCGCGGCCTTGACAAGCTGATTAACCGAGCGATAAATATCCCAGTTCGGATCGCTGATGATCCGCTCACTTCGGTTGTCCGGGGAGCCGGGATACTCCTGGATGAAGAGGATCTTCTTCGTGAAACCGCCGTGTGGCCACTCTTGTCAAAGCCGGCGTAAACGGCCTTTCCGCCGTATCTTTTTATGCCTGACCGATCGGGTAGAAAAAAATATCTGTATCTGATTTTCGTTTTTGGCGTGTTAGTTATTCTGCACTATGCCAAACTGATCGCGCCGCTAGAGATATTTTTGCGTTCCATCGCCACTCCGATGCTTAGCTCGCTCTCAACCATCAGCATCAATCTCGGCGATCGTTATCAAGTATTTAAAAATAAAGATGAATTTATTTCTTCTTATCGAGCGTGTCTCGCGACCGTCGCCCGCCAGGCAGTTGATAAGGCCGCGGCCGCTCTTCTGCTTGAAGAGAATAACGAATTGCGCCAACTTTTAACTTTCCACAAAAAACAGCCGGCGCCGATGGTGGTAGCCAATATAATCGGAAAAGAGCTTTTGACCGTCGGCCAAACGGTGCTGATTGACCGAGGTTCAACCGCCGGCCTCGTCGCCGATCAGCCGGTTGTGGCCGAAGAAGGAATATTGATCGGCAAAATTTTGAAGGTGGAACCTAATATCGCCACCGTCCGGCTGATTAACGACAACCAAAGTAAAATTAGCGCGGTAATTCTTAATAATAACCGCGGTTTGGGAGTGGTGGAAGGTGGATATGGCATCAGTTTGCGCATGAATCTTATACCTCGCGATGAGGCGGTCCGTATTGGAGATCAGGTGGTGAGTTCCGGTCTTGAAAAAAATATTCCGCGCGGTCTTTTAATTGGCACAGTAGCCGTGATTGAGAATGAACCGTATAAACCGTTTCAGCAGGCGATCTTAAACTCGGTCGCGGATTTATCCAAGCTCACCGTGGTTGGCGCGCTTTTGACTCGCTGATATGCGTTTCGCCCTCAAAACGTTGCTCTTGACGGGAGGGGGATTTTTGATTTTTTTAATCCATATTTTATTTATTTATCTTTCACCATATCCGATCAACCGGCTTAACTTTTTATTTATCATTTTGTTGTGGTTGGTTATTTATAAAAATAATCCGTTCGTTTTGTGGGCGGCTCTGCCGCTTTCTTTCAGCGCCGAATTATTTTCTTCTTTGCCCTTCGGCTTATCTACGGCCGCGCTTCTTTTCAGCCTCTTCATGGAACACTGGCTGCTCTTAAATATTTTTACCAATCACTCATGGTATATTGTATTGCTGTGCGGATTCACGGCTCTCATCAGCTACCGCATTTTATTTCTCACCTTTATCAGCGGTGCGGCATTATTCAAAATGACAGATTATTCTTTGCAATGGAACTTTTTTTCCGATCTGCTTGTTGAGGGGCTGATTAACGCCGGCGCGCTGACGTCGCTGTATCTTTTCAGCCGGTTGTTCTCCAGACGATTTAATCCCCGTTACATCGGTTTATAAGTGTATGCCCATGGACAAAGATTTTTTTACCATTGCCTCAGCCGACGCGTCCCGCGGCGATTTAACCGACAAATACAGAACAAGGTGGATTGAAGAATCACTTGACATCGAGGGGGCTGAACGAAATCGGCTCTCGGTGGCTCACACCACCCGCTACTTGGGCACCAGCATTTCTGTGCGCGCGATAAATGTCTTTCTCACGACCATAATTATCGGTCTCGTTCTTATTTTTAGCAGAGTTTTTTATTTACAAATTATAAATGGGGATTACTACCGGTCGCTCGCCGAGGGCAATCGCGTTCGGCTCACGCCCATTCCGGCCGAACGCGGCATTATTTACGACCGCTTCAACCGCGAGCTCACTCAAAACATACCAAGTTTTTCTTTGGCGATAATTCCGCAGGATCTGCCGCGCGATCCGGATAAACGCGACGATATTCTTAATCATATAGCTGAAATTAGCGGCCGATCAACCGACGATATTAAAATATTGCTGGCCAAATACAACGCGTATAGCTATGAATCCATTACCCTGAAGGAAAACTTGGACTATACCACCGCTCTCACCCTCTATGTGCAAAACGCCGATTTACCCGGTGTCGCTGTTGAATCAGGCAATCAGCGCAGTTACTCGCCGGCAGTGAATACTTCCACTCTCTCGCTCTCTCACGTTTTGGGATATCTTGGTAAATTGGATGAACAAGAACTGCGCGTCCGGCATAATCAAGGATATCTAACGTCTGATAATATTGGAAAAATCGGCGTAGAAAAAAAATACGAATCTTATTTGCGCGGTCATTACGGACGAAAAAAAATTGAAGTGAACGCGGCCGGTAAAGAGCAGGCAGTTTTAGCGGTAGATCCACCGGTGCCGGGGCAAAATTTGAACCTCACTATAGATTTAGAAGCCCAGAAAAAACTGGAAAGTTTGGTGAGAGCAACCGCTGAGCGCGTCAAAAAACGCCGCATTGCCGCCGTCGCGCTCAACCCCAACACCGGAGAAGTTCTTGCTTTGGTAAATTGGCCGGCGTTTGATAATAATAAATTTTCCAGCGGCATTGATCTAGCTACCTACAGCAATTATCTAAATGATCCCGATCACCCGCTTTTTAATCGCGTTATTGCCGGTTCTTATCCGCCTGGGTCAACCATTAAACTCTTAATCTCCGCCGCCGCCCTGCAGGAAGGTATTATTACCAAAACCACCAGTTTCAACAGCGTGGGTGGTATTGTCATCGGCGGACAACTCTTCAAAGATTGGAAGGCCGGAGGACACGGTGCTACCAACGTTCTTAAGGCGCTGGCCTGGTCGGTAAATACTTTTTTCTATTATATTGGCGGCGGCTACGAACGTTTCGCCGGTTTAGGAGTTGAGACCATCCGCCGCTACCTTGAGGCGTTCGGCCTATCGCGCGATACTGGCATTGATTTACCTGGTGAAAACGGTGGTTTTCTCCCCAGCAAGGAATGGAAACAGAGGACGAAAGGCGAAACTTGGTATGTTGGGGACACTTACAATATCTCCATCGGACAAGGCGACGTTTTGACAACGCCGCTCCAGGTGGCCGTGTGGACAGCGGCGGTCGCGAATGGCGGCGCCATCATTACTCCTCATGTTGGAAAATCTGTTACCGATCCGATGACTAAAAAAACGATGATTTTTCAATTTCCGGACCGTCCCAACGGGCTTGTTTCAAAACAAAATTTAACCACTGTAAGAGAGGGGATGCGTGATTGCGTCGCCTACGGCAGTTGCCAGCCCCTTAAAACGCTGCCCTTTACGGCGGCGGGTAAAACCGGAACAGCTCAATGGAGCAAAACTCACCCGACACACGCCTGGTTTACCGCCTTCGCCCCCTTTACCGACCCGCAAATTGTCGTTACTGTTTTAGTGGAAGATGGCGGGGAAGGAGGCGCGACCGCCCTGCCAATCGTCAATGGTTTTCTGGAGTGGTGGGGGAAAAGGTACCTTCTTCCTAGAAGTTGACACCGACTAGTTCTATGCTATACTACATTTATTGTTTTTATTTTTTATAAATATAAAATACCGTATGGACGAACCTATCCACTATATGACCGCCGAGAGTTTGGCTGAACTAGAAAAAGAATACGAAATAATCAAAAGTACCACTATACCGGAGATTGCCAAGCGCATTGATGAAGCCAAACAGCAAGGAGATCTTTCCGAAAATGCCGAATACCACCAAGCGCGCGAGGATATGTCCTGGACACAAGGAAGATTGCAAGCACTTGAAAAAATCATCGCGAATGCCTCCATAATTGTGAAGCAAGGAATCGGCGTGGTGTCGGTGGGAAGCACGCTAAAAGTTCAGACGGGAGGAAAAGAAAAAAGTTATACCATTGTCGGGCCGCAAGAAATTAACCCGGTAAAAGGCTTAATTTCCAACGAATCGCCGTTGGGCGAAGCTTTTTTGGGCCATAAAGCTGGCGAAACCGTTGAGGTCACAACGCCGGCCGGGAAAATGAAATACAAAATTTTAGAAATCAAGTAATTTATGCCCGTCCAGCCCAAATTTTCTCCCGAAAATATCCGCGAAGATGTCATCCGCCTGGAGCATTTGGAAACGCTCAAAAAAACCGGCGTTGAGCCATATCCGGCCCGCTCCCGGCGCACGCACACTTTGGCCTCTGCCAAATCGGCGGCCGCCGGTTCTAAAGTCGTGGTGGCCGGACGGCTGATCAGCCGTCGTGACATGGGCAAAATCACTTTTGGACATTTGACTGACGCTTCCGGGAATTTGCAAATAGTTTTTTCGCTGGAAAAATTGGGCCAAGAAAAATTCGCCTTTGTCAATACCGCTATTGATATCGGCGATTTTTTAAATATTGAAGGCGAGATGTTCGCCACCAAGAAGGGAGAGATAAGCGTGCTGGTTAAAAGATGCGTGTTGCTCGCTAAAACTCTCCTACCGCTGCCGGAAAAGTGGCACGGGCTTACCGACGTTGAAACTCGCTACCGCCAGCGCTATCTTGATTTGTTGGCCAACGAAGAATCAATGCGGATCGCGAAAGTACGCAGCGTGTTGGTGAAAGAATTACGCAACTATTTTGACGCGCGGGGATTTTATGAAGTGGAGACGCCAATTTTACAAGCTCTTTACGGCGGAGCCAACGCCAAACCGTTTGTCACCCATCATAACGCGCTTGATATCCCGCTGTACCTGCGCATCGCGCCCGAACTTTATTTGAAACGATTAGTAGTAGGCGGTTTTGAAAAAGTCTATGAAATAGCCAAGTGTTTTCGGAATGAGGGGATAGACCAAAATCATAATCCGGAGTTCACCCAGATTGAATTTTACCAAGCCTATGCCGACTACACTACACTCATGGATTTAATGGAGGATTTGTTGCCCAAGCTCCTTAAAGTAGCGGGGGTACCGCTCGCGTTCACTGTTGACGGGCAAAAGGTAAATTTTACTCCGCCCTATCCGCGCCAAACTATGCGCGCCATTATTAAAGAATACGCCAAACTGGATATTGAAGACTTCCCTGATCAAGTTTCACTTTTTAAAGCCGCCAAAAAAATGAAAACGGCGGGTATTGAACCAGGCTCCGGGCGCGGCAAACTTATTGATGATATTTATAAACATTTTGTCCGACCGCGAATTGTAAACCCGCTGTTCATGATTGACCATCCGGTTGAGCTCTCACCCCTGTCCAAACGAAAAGCGGAAGATCCTAGATATGTAGAGCGTTTCCAGCTTCTGTGCGTCGGCGGCAATGAGCTCTGCAACGCTTTTTCCGAGCTGAATGATCCGTTGGATCAAGAGGCTCGTTTTAAGGAACAAGCGGCCAACAAAGAGGCGGGGGATGAAGAAAGCATGCCCTATGACCAAGATTTCGTGGAGGCGCTGAAACACGGCATGCCGCCCACAGCCGGCCTGGGCATGGGTATAGACCGATTCGTTAAATTAATCGTTGGAGCGGAAAATTTAAAAGAGGTGATCCTGTTCCCGACGCTCCGGCCTGAAAAATAGGCCGAACGTCATCCTATGAAAAAGGTGATAGTTTTTGGCACATTTGATATTTTACACCCCGGCCATATCCACATGCTTAAGGAAGCCAAGGAGTATGGCGATTATTTGGTTGTGGTGGTAGCGCGGGATAACACAGTAGAGAAAGTGAAATGGAGAAGGCCTTACAACAATCAGGAAACACGGATTAAAAACGTGGAAACCCTGGGTTTGGCAAACAAGATTCTTCTTGGATACGTGGACAACAAACACCGAATAGTGGCTGAAGAAAAACCGCAAGTGGTGGCGCTCGGGTATGACCAAAAATTTTTTCTTGATGATCTGGAAAAAGTATTAGACGACAGCGCGCGAATTGTCCGTTTGTCGCCATACATTCCGGAGAAATATAAAAGCTCAAAATTAACGCCGAGTTAAACGAGGCAAAATCGTATGGAAAAAATTCTTATTGCCACGACAAATCTGGGGAAGTTCAGAGAACTCATGGTAGAATTCGCGGATTTGCCATTTACGTTCGTCAATTTGCGCGATATCCATTTGGACGCCGTTGAATTAGAAGAGCCGTTTGCCACCACAGAAGAAAATGCCATTCACAAAGCGCGGTTTTTTGCCAAGAAATCAAAACTCCCCACCATCGCTGAAGACACCGGTCTTTTTATCAAACATCTTGGCGGTCGCCCAGGAGTTAAAGCTAAACGCTACGGTGCCACTCCTGAAGAGCGCCGGACGAAAATACTGCGCGAGCTGGCCGGAGCGCCCAAAGCAAAACGCGGCGCGACCTTTGAAACAGCGGCCTGTTTTTTTAATCCAAAAAATGATAATTATTCGGTTTTTCTGGGGCGGCTAGCCGGAGTGATCGTCCAAAAAGAATCAAAAAAACCGTTGGCGGAAGGAATGACTTATGACGCCATATTCTATTATCCGCCGGCTAAAAAGATGCTCGCGGAAATGCCGGCGGAAGAAAAAAATTTAATCAGCCACCGCGGGCAGGCGGCGACACAGCTGAAATATTTTTTAGCGCGAGAATTCAGTCCGCGCCAGCTGGTAGTGGCTGGAGCGATATTGGTGAAAGATCGAAAATTTTTTATGCAAAAACGCCGCGATCCACGTCCAGAATTTAATAATACTTGGGAATTTCCCGGAGGAGTAGTGGAAAATAAAGAAAAAATTAAAGCGACAATCAGGAGAGAATGCCGAGAGGAAACCGGATACGACATTCGATTTATTGAACCCTTGCCTCATCTATATAATTATAACGTTACTTCCGATTTACAAATTTTTCTTTATGTTTATATTTGCGCCATCACTGGCGGCATTTACCGATCCGCTTCCGGCGAAGTGGCGGGGCACGGCTGGTTCACCTATCAAGAAGCGCTCCGAAATAATTTAATCAGCAATAATGGAGAAATAATAAGGAATAGTAAAATCATACTTAAAAAGTATATTGATTAAATTCCGCTATATGCTAGACATCAAGTTTATCAGGGAAAACCAAAAGCTAGTGGAGAAAAATAATAAAAGCCGAAATGTGACGGTTGATCTGAGCGCGTTTGTCAAACTGGACGAAGAAATTGTTTTATCACAAAAAAAAATTGACGTTCTGCGCGCGGAGCGCAACTCCGGATCCAAAACTAAACCAACTCTAGAACAAATTATAAAAATGAAAAAAGTTGGCGGGGAAATTAAGGAGTTAGAATCCTTGCTCAAAGAAAAAGTCGCCATTTTACAGGCGCTCCTCTATAAATTGCCGAATCTTTGCCACGAAAGTGTTCCGATTGGAAAAGACGAAACGGAAAATAAGGTGGTGAGGCAATGGGGAAAACCAAAAAAATTTGGTTTTCCCGTTTTGGACCATCTAGCTCTTGGCGAGAAACGAGGGCTTATAGATATGGAAACCGCTGGCGTGGTAGCAGGCGCGCGTTTCACATACTTAAAAGGCAAATTAGCCCTGCTCCAGTTCGCGCTCATCAATCACGCGCTGGCAGTCGCAACCAATCAAGAAATATTGGAAAAAATTATTTCTGAAAAAAATTTAACAGTTCCGGCGACGCCTTTTATCCCTATTATTCCGCCGGTTATGATCCGTCCGGAGGTAATGCATAAAATGGGTCGGTTGGAGCCGAAAGAGGAGCGCTACCACATACCGAGCGACGATCTGTATCTGGTCGGCAGCGCCGAACACACCATGGGCCCCATGTTCATGGACAAAATTTTTTCTGAAAAAGAATTGCCGCTTCGATTTGTCGGCTATTCAACAGCCTTCCGCCGTGAAGCCGGGAGCTACGGCAAGGATACCCGCGGCATTCTGCGGGTGCATCAGTTTGATAAAATTGAATTTGAAATCTTTGGACTGCCCGAACAATCTTTGGCTGAACAAGATTTGATCGTCGGCTTGCAAGAGTACCTGATGCAGTCGCTGGAGTTGCCCTACCAAATTGTTCTCAAATGCACCGGCGATATGGGCCTGCCGGATTTTCGCGAGTTTGATGTTGAAACATGGATCCCAAGCCAGAAGAAATACCGCGAAACCCATACCTCGGATTATATGACCGATTTCCAATCTCGCCGCCTAAATACCAAAGTAAAACGAGCCGCGGGACAAAATGAATTCGTCCATATGAATGACGCCACTGTCTTTGCTATTGGACGAACGCTAATCGCTGTCATGGAAAATTTTCAACAGGCGGACGGTAGCATCTTGATTCCAACAGCGTTGCAAAAATATACCGGATTTGACAAAATTTAGCGATGTTTTGTTGAAAAACGCTGAATGCGGTATACT
Organism: uncultured Gammaproteobacteria bacterium; assembly: GCA_964531745.1. Classification (GTDB taxonomy): domain Bacteria; phylum Patescibacteriota; class Patescibacteriia; order Magasanikbacterales; family GWA2-37-8; genus JACRFW01. Next base: position 9,333 of record CAZHFX010000001.1, on the reverse strand, counting down.
AACATAAACCTCGTCAATTGAGGATTGTTAAATTTATCTGTCCAAAATCAGACCTATGCTCACTTGGGTAGAAATTGACAAAAAAGCTCTCCAAAAAAATATCAGTGCGCTCCGCCAAACCGTGGGCAGAGGAGTGGAGTTAATGCCGGTGATTAAGGCAAACGCCTACGGCCACGGTTTTTTAGAAATAGCCCGTCTCTGCGCGCGCAATAAACAGGCGGATCGTCTGTGCGTGGTGGAACTAGACGAAGCGATCGCTCTTATTCAAAATAAAATAATAAAAAAACCAATTTTAATTTTGGATATTCTTGATTTAGACGTCAAAAAAATCAGCGTCGCGGCCAAGCATAACGTTGCTTTTCCAGTTTTTACGCTGAAACAAGCCGAGATGCTCAACCAAGCGGGGGAGCGGGCAAACAGACAAATTAAAGTTCATATAAAGATAGATACCGGCACGGCGCGGGTTGGCGTATTGCCGCAGGAAATTGTAGATTTTGTTAAAAAAATTAAACAGTTTCGCCGTTTAACGATAGAGGGAATATGGAGTCATTTTTCCTCCAGCGAATCAAACTCCAGCGTCACCAAAAAGCAATGGCGGTGCTTTAATGAAGTGAACACAAAATTGCGTCAAACGGGAATAGCGGCTCCATTTAGACACATGGCCTGTTCGGCCGCCGCTATTTTATACCCGGAAATGCGCGCGGACGGCGTGCGCGCAGGATTGACTGTGTATGGTTTATACCCAGCAAGAATACTCAAAAAGAAAATTTCTTTACTGCCGGTTTTGTCCTGGCGCACAAAAATTATTCAGATGAAAATACTGCCAAAGAATACCCCTATTGGCTACGGTGGGAGCTACGTCACGAAACGTCTGACACGGCTGGCGACTATCCCGGTTGGCTATGCCGATGGCTATGATCGTAGATTTGGCGACAACGCCTCTGTGCTCGTCAGGGGCGCGCGCTGTCCGATACGCGGCCGTGTCTGTATGAACCTCGCCATGGTGGACGTTACCGGCGTCAAAGATGCCAAAGCGGGGGACACTGTCACGCTGATTGGACGGCAAGGCCGGGCCGAAATCACTGCTGATGAATTGGCCAAGCAGGCCCATACGATAAATTACGAAATAGTAACCCGCATCGCCCATCATATACCAAGAATTACAGTTTAACTATGCGTTACGTTCAATCTTCCTACAGTTTCCGCCAGCATCAGCCTAAAAAAAGCCGGCTGTCTTTTTTTAAGAAAAATAAACGACGACGTTTGAGCATTGAGCGGGAAGAAACGCGCGACCGATACGCTAATCCGTTTAAACTCAAGAAAAAAAAGCGTTTAACCCATCTAGCGCCAGCCGCTCTTTTAAGCTTAATATTTGTGTGGCTGGCATTGATGCTCTATTCGCCATATTTTCGCGTTACGGAATTGGCGGTAAGCGGACTCAAAATTATCAAGCCAGAAGAGATTAATTTTTTTATCAAAAATCAGTTCCTACCCGCCGGCCGTTTTTGGCCAAAAAATAATTATTTCCTAATTCGAGAAACAGCGGTAGCGGAGGTTTTACAAAATAAATTCGCGCTTAATACTATCCGGGTGGCCAAAGTTTTCCCTCATATTCTCACAATCAATTTAGAAGAGAGGGTTTCCTCGGCTATTTATGATAACGGTTCGGGGTATTGGCTCATTGACCAAAACGGCACTGTCATACAGTATTTGCGTGCCGTGACCTCAACCGAATTTGAGCTAGTTGGGACGATGTCAAGCTCCAGCCAATCCGCTATTTTGGGTACTAAAATTACCGCTTCCAGCACTTTGTTTGCTTCAAGTACGGCAAAAACGTCAATCCATATTCCGGATTTTAAAAAAATTCAACAAGAATACGGTAAACTTCCGCTTATTTATGACACCAGAAATATCACCGTGACAGAGCGGCCGGGAGGATTGCTCGATCCGGCAGTGATACAAGGGATTTTAGATTTTTTCAACAATCTAGAGCAAGTGAAAATCGCCGCAATAAAATATATGGTGATTGGCGACCCGGCGGCCGGAGCGACAGCGGTAACTGACCAGCCGTGGAAAATTATGTTTCAACCCACCGATTTAATTCAAACACAGCTAAAAAATCTTAAAATCGTTTTGCGCGACAACCAGCCGCTCCAATATGTGGATGTGCGTTTTGGAGAGCGGATATACTGGAAGTAAGACGGGGGGGCGGTGGCGGGAGAGCGTATTGAAAAAATACTTAATGTCGTATAACATAGATTAAGCGACGTATACTGGACGAGAGGGGACGGCTTATTGAAAATAAAAATGGCTCGTGGTATAGTGCCTTTACCTCTCAAGAGGTACAACATACCCTCATTACTGGTTTTCCTGGTCATGAGGATTTTTGTTTTTATACGGCGACTAGGGTTCATGGTGATTTTATGATATCGTATAGATACTATGCCGAGATCATCTACGCCTATTGCCAAGCAGATACCTTCCTTCCTGGACTATTGCGAGGTGGAAAAAGGTCTTTCCCCTGTTTCCACTAGAAATTATGACAATTTCCTGCGCACCTTCACCAATTGGCTCAAGGATAGCCATCTGGAGGCCTTGAGGCCTCATGAGCTCACGCCAGAGCACGTTTGGAACTATCGGTTGCATCTTTCACGCCACAAGGACAAACGGGGCCAATATATCAAGAAGACTACTCAAAATTATTACCTAATAGCGCTTCGCAACCTTTTGGCCTACTTCTCTGAGCGTGACATTCAGAGTCTGCCGGCTGAAAAAATAAAACTATCAAAATTAACAGACAAGGACAAAGCTATAAAATTTTTGTCCTACGACCAGGTGGAGAAACTCTTTACTATGCCAGATATGGCTAACGAAGCGGGGCTGCGCGATCGGGCCATTTTGGAAATCCTCTTCTCCACCGGCATGCGTGTTTCGGAGCTAACGTCGCTTAATATACGGTCTTTTGATGTTAAAAACATTTTGGCCAAAAAATTAACGGACCTGGAAATAAGCATCACCGGGAAAGGTGGCAGCGCCCGCACCGTCTACTTTTCCACTCGGGCCATGACGTGGCTAGCCGAATACCTCAAAACTCGGGCAAAAGACATGCTCATTCCCCTTTTCACCAACTACAAACACGACGACAGCGACTCGGAGCACCGCCTCACTCCCCGCTCTATTGAGCGCCTGGTGCGCAAATACGCGGTTATGGCTGGCTTGCCGGTAGACGCTACGCCGCATACACTTCGCCACAGTTTTGCCACCGACCTGTTGGACCAAGGAGCGGATATGCGCTCGGTACAGGAGCTTTTAGGACATAAAAACATTGTCACCACGCAGATTTACACCCATGTGACCAACAAAAAACTGCGCGATATCCACGCGAAATTTCATCGTGGAAACAAGAAATAAAGGCATATTAAAAAAATTTAAATAAACGTAATTTTTTTCTGCGTTCTTTGAAATCTGGAATAGCACTCGCTACCAGCGCCCAAAACTTTTTAGAATGGTTGAATTCACCCAAATGACAGAGCTCGTGCACGACCACATACTCAGCCAGCTTCAGGGGTAAAAAAAGTATTCGGTAGTTAAAATTAAGATTTTTTTGCTTAGAGCAACTCCCCCACCGACTGGAATGGTTTTTTATCGCCACGCGATGGAAGGAAAAATTGTAGCGAACGTTCAGCTCGGTGATTTTTTGGTGAACAAATTGCCGCGCTTGGTGTTTGTGTTTATGATAACTGCGTTTCCCTCGCGGCAACTGCACCCCCTCCCCTGCCCGCTTGAAGTAAGCCACCTTTCCCAGTATCCAGCCTCTTTTTTGACATAAAAATTTTTTCACTTTGTTAGCGGAAAAATTGAGTGGGGTCGTAACAACAACACTCGCGTCGCAATTGACGGTGACGCGCAGATGCCTGGCGCGGGTGCTGCGGCGAATGGTATATTCAAAATTTGTCATCTACAAATACAGTCTACAAGGTTATTAATAAATGGTCTAGTGGGATTCGCCACCATATGCTACACTAGATATGCGAATTTGAATAATATTTAATTTATAACATTTACTATGTCCAAAAAATATTGGGCGGTCGGATCGTTCATCGGACTTTTAATGATAGCTGGTTTTGGCTGTACCACTAGAACGATAAATAATAACCAACCAGCAGAAAAAAACGGGAGCGAAACGGAACAAACGAGCGGCGAACTTATTAACCAAAAAGGAAACTTTAACATCGCTCTAACGGCCAGCGAAAAGCAGGAAATTGTCGCTGATGCCAAAAAAATCGCTCTGTCGGCGTTCGGCAACAGGGCGAAGCTCCAGACCATAATGGACACTGACTTCGTCGCGAAGGGCAGTATGGAAATTTTATATAGCACCCCTGAACCAACACAAACCAGCCAGTTGGATGCTATAGTGGAAGCTTTCAGAGCGACTAATTACAACATCCTTAACATACAGCGGCCCGCGGCTGCCGCCGAAGATAAAAACGGAGAAATAATCGCCCAAAAACGCTCTAAAATTTTGGTGCTTACCTTTGAACCGGGACAACAAGGAATCAGCTTTTCGGCGATGACAGAAGATCAATATATTTATTTGCTAAACGCGAACTAGAGCAACTAACAAAAACATGATTATGCGGATTATTCTATCCAAAATCGCCGTTGCTGATCCGCAACATTTTATTCGCCGCGCGGGGTATGGCCAAATCGTGAACCGCCGGAAGGGTGAAACGAGCTATGTGCGGCGCTTCACCCGCGATCTCTACCCGCGATATCACCTCTATTTTGAGGAGCAAGGCGATGCTTGGCAACTCAACCTGCACCTTGACCAGCGCGCGCCGGTATACGCCGGCGTCACCGCCCACGCGGGTGAATATGACGGAAAATTGGTGGAAGAAGAAGCGGAACGAATACACGCCATAATCGCTCCGGCGAATAAACCGGATAGCGCTCCATCGCCCAAAAAACAATTATTTGGCTAAGTATTTTTGCCGTTTTGCTTTTGGAAAACGCTCAATAGCATAGCGCAACATCACGCGCGGCATGATTTTGTGGTATAAACGTAAAAATTCCTCTTCCACTCTTAAAGACCGCTTGCCCGCTTCGCGCAACATCCAGCCTACAGCTTTGTGAATGAGATCGTGCCGGTCGCCAAGCAGAAGTTTGGCGATTTTCAGGGAAGTTTTCAATTCGCCCCGTTGAATATTAAAAAGAGTGGAGACAATGGCGATGCGCCGTTCCCAAAGATTTGGCGAACGAGCGAGCTGTGAAAGTATTTTTTTATTTTCATTAAACAAATGTAAATGCGCGCCGACAATTTTTGGCGCAGTCAAATCCACCAGGTCCCAATTATTAACTTGCCGAGCATTTTTAAGATAAAAGTCATAAATTTTTTTCTGTTCCGCTGGCGCGCCGTTTCTGAACTGCTCTACGAGTATCAAAAGAGCGGTCAGCCGCACCTCATGTATCTTTGAATACAAAAGTTGTTCAACCTCCGACAAGGGAAGCGCGCGATATTTTTTGGCAATCTGCCGCGACTCTGGCACTGGGATGCCCAAAAACTTATCCCCGGCTCCATACTCGCCATGACCCGTCTTAAAAAACCGGCACAAGATTTTCGCCTTGGCCGGGTTAGCAGAACGCTTTAAATCAAGCCGCAAAGCGCGCAACATAACAACAAATATAGAAAATTTCTATACTAAAGAGACGCTTTGATAATCAAGTCTAACATTGCTGAAAATGATATCCCCGCTTGACCGACCGCTTCAGGCAACAAACTGGTGGACGTCATACCGGGAATAGTATTGGTTTCAATCAGCCATAACTGGCCGTCATCGCCATAAAATATATCGGTGCGAGACATACCCGAACAGCCCAAAGCCTTATGCGCCTTCAGGGCTAGCGTCTGAATTTCTTTATTCACTTCAGCCGGAAAATCGGCCGGACAAATGTGGGTGGAACCGCCCGGCTTATATTTTGACTTATAATCATAAAACGTTCCGAGATTAGCTTTGATATGAGTGGGCGGCAAAGGGAAAATTTCACCATCTTTTTCTAACACGCCGCAAGTGGCTTCTTTCCCTTTAACAAATTTCTGTACCATTAGCCACGGAAAGATTTTAAAAGTTTTACTTAAAGCGGCGGTAAGTTCGGCTTCGTTTTTTACAATGGATACGCCAACCGCTGAACCCTGATCGGCCGGTTTGACGACGGCGGGGTAGCCAATTTTCTCGGCCGCGTCGCGCAGAACGACATCGCAATAATTTTTCCAGCCGCCTCTCTTCACATTAATAAACTCCGGATGCGGTAAATTGTTGACCCGATAAATTTGCCCGGCGAAAATTTTATTCATCGCCAAAGCGCTGGCCAAGGTATCGGAGCCGGTGTAAGGAATGCCTAGAGTCTCCAGCATGCCCTGCACACAACCGTCTTCGCCAAAGGTGCCGTGCAAAGCAATAAATATAAGGTCAAACTTCTTTCGGTCTTTATTCTGTAAATCCAAATAGCGTTTATCTTTGCCGAGCATCAAAAAACGGCTATCTTTGGTCATTTCAATAAGCGCGGGAACATATTTTTTCCGGTCTAGATTTTCAAACACCGCTTTTCCGGTAACCAAAGAAACTTCTCGCTCGGCGGAAGGGCCGCCGTACAGCACGCCCACTTTTAATTTTTTTGCCATACTCATTGTACTAAATACCCCAGCGGGTCAACGGGGATGCCGTTTAACCGCGCCTCAAAATGTAAATGCGGGCCAGTAACAAAGGGGCCGGCGCCGACAGTGCCCGGCGTGCCGCCAGAATACCCTATCACATCTCCCCGATTAACAAAAGCGTCTTCGGCGACATTGATGCCGCTCAAATGGCCGTAAACCGAGGAAATGTTGCCGGTATGCACCAAGAGAATGTAACTGTAACACGAGGCCAGCGTACAGCGCCGGGCGCGGCCGACGTAACCCGAGGCCGCGGCTTCCACCGGCGTGCCCTGCGGAGCTTTGATGTCCACTCCGCTGTGTTCAAATACGCGGCGATAGGGGTAATCTAGGTCGTGAAACGTAGCATTGATAATACGGCTCGGCACGGGCCAGCTCATAAGCACATCGTCAGATTCATTAATTTTATTTTCTTCCGACAACCTTTTGCTGACTTTTTCTTCAAAAGTCCGGACTTCGCTCTCTGTGGCTTGATACTGACGCCTCAAACTGGAAAGTAAAGTCTGGAATTTGGCTTCGGAGTATTTAGTATCAACCAGCAATTTCTGTTTGATGCCGCCCTGCTCCACCAGCTGTTCTTTTTTAGCCTCCAATTCGGCTTGAAGAGCTTGATAAGCGGTGCGCTTGCCTTCCACCTGCCCCCTTTTCACCGCCAGCTCTTCATTGGCCAAACGAAGAGTTTTCACTGACCGGCCGAGATCAATATACAGGTTCTCGGTATTTTTTATCTCATTATAGAAATCGGAAAAATTTTCATAGCTCAACAGAATCTCCATGTAATTTTTTTGATCGCCCGCCTGAATGCGCTCCACCATGGCGGCAATAATTTTTTTTTGCTTGCTGATGATCTTTTCTTTGTCGGCGATAGAAAAATTCAAGGCGTCAATCTCCAGCTGGGTTTCTTTAATTTTTTCCTTGGCGAGAGCAATGCTGGTTTCAATTTGGGCGATATGGTTATCCAAAATACTCAACTGATTTTTGAGCGACACAGCTTCTGTTTGCTTTTGGACAATATTTTTCTTATATACCTCAATGGTCCGCTCCAATTGTTTAATCGTGTCTTTGCGCTTGGCAATTTCTTGGTTAAGAGCGTCAATCTCTTCTTTAGAGCCGCCAGCGTCTTCCGCCCAAACAAAACTACGGCCCCCGAACAAGAGACCAAAAACTAAAATTGCAGAAAAAAGATTAAATAAAATTCGGCGCGACATGATGATAGTATACCACACTTTTGAGCAGTGATAACTAGGCTTTGAGCTTGGCGATAGCCCCCTCCACACGTTTCAGGGATTCTTCTTTTCCCAACACTTCAGCAATTTCATAGGGGCCGGGCGAATTTTGCTGGCCAGAAAGGGCGACGCGCAAAGGCCAAAGCACACCGCCGGTGGAAAAACCATTTTTAGCTATCCACTCCCCTATTTTTGCTTCCAGGCTTGCCTTGTCCCATTTTTTTAGACCAGTCAGATAATCTTTTAGTTCGGGAAGAATTTTTTTAGTTTCTTCCATGGTGCCTTTGCGCCAGACCAGTAATTTAACTTCATACTCCGGCAGTTCAAAAACAAACTTAACGGCTTCGGGCAATTCAGACAACATAGTTACTCGTTCTCGCTCCAGTGCCAGAACGCTCTCCAGCCATTTAGCATTTTCAAACCAGTCAGTTTGCCCAAACCACGGCAGAGCGCGTTTAGCTAGTTCAGCAAGAGATAATTTTTTAAGGTATTCTTTATTATACCAATCCAATTTTTCTAAATTAAACACCGCGCCGGCCTTGCTTACTTTTTCCAGACTAAAATCTTTGACCAATTCATCAAGTGAATAAAACTCTTTTTCTGTCCCCGGGTTCCAACCAAGGAAAGCGACAAAGTTTATCATGGCCTCGGGCAAATACCCCTTCTGCTGATAATCTGACACTGACACATCGCCTTGTCGCTTGCTTAATTTGGATTTGTCCGGATTCAACAAAAGCGACAGGTGGGCAAATTGAGGCACGCCCCAGCCGAAAGCTTGATAGAGCTGAATGTGCTTGGGCAAACTGGAAAGCCACTCTTCACCGCGAATAACATGGGTAATTTCCATGGCATTATCATCTACTACCGAGGCCAAATGATATGTCGGGTAGCCATCTGACTTCAGCATGATAAAATCGTCTTGTAATTCATTCTTGAACACTACCTCGCCCCGAATGAGGTCGCGGGCGCGCGTTTCGCCATCTTTCGGCATCTTTAGGCGGATCACATGTTTTTCACCCGCCTCGGTCCGTTTTTTGGCCGCGGAAGGATCTAGGGCGGCGCACGCGCCGTCATAGCCGGTCGGACGCTTGTTTTTCTGCTGAGTTTCACGGAGTTGTTCCAAACGCCCGGAGGTACAAAAACAATAGTAGGCGTGGCCGGCCGCGAGCAGTTCCTCGGCGTATTTTTTATAAATATCCAATCGCTCGGACTGGATATATGGCCCGTGTTTGCCTTTTTGTGTCACGACATCGTCTTTTCCGAGTAGCGCGCCTTCATCCGGCGCCAGCCCGGCCCAGTACAGCGATTTCAAAATGTTCTGCGTGCCGTCCGCGACAAACCGTTCGCGGTCAGTGTCTTCAATACGCAGTAAAAATTTCCCGCCTTTTTGTTTAGCGA